>DATISD010000451.1:0-5766 GCA_035469005.1 Pyrinomonadaceae bacterium
ATCAATCGGCCACTTCTTATTAATTGGCATCAGCTCATTGCGCAGTTCATCGTTTGGAGCCGCCAGCGAAATAGCCAGATGTGGCCGATCTGCAATCGTTGCCAATTCACGGATGCGCGGCACGATTCCGGCAGTCGAGACTGTTACGCGATTCGGAACGATGTGCAGGCCACTCGGTTCTTTAAAAATGCGGATCGCTTTCATCAGCTCGTCGAAATTCAAAAACGGCTCGCCCGCTCCCATGCCGACCAGATTGGTTCCGCGCGGTGTCTTAACGCCGGCGCCGTATGCGTCATTGAGCGCGACAATAATCTGCTCGACAATTTCTCCCGCAGTCAGATTTCTCAGCAGGCCGAGTTGAGCCGTCAAACAAAACGTGCATTGCAGGGGGCAGCCTGACTGAGAAGAAAAGCAGATCGTGTCGCGCCGCTCTTCGGGAATGAAAACCGTTTCGACCGGAAGAATGTCTTGAGTCTTAAAAAGATAACGTCGAGTTCCATCGGTCGAGAGGTACCGAGATTCCAAACTTAAAGTCGAGACCACCGCCCGTTCAGTCAGTTTGGCGCGAAGTTCTTTGGGCAACTCTGTCATCTCATCGAAGGTTCGCAGCC
The DNA here is from genome assembly GCA_035469005.1 of Pyrinomonadaceae bacterium. GTDB lineage: Bacteria > Acidobacteriota > Blastocatellia > Pyrinomonadales > Pyrinomonadaceae > UBA11740. The sequence continues at coordinate 612 of DATISD010000451.1, forward strand.
TGCGCGCGTGAATCCCCTGAAACAACTGTCGCGCGCGATAGGTGGGCTCGCCGAGCGACCCGATGAATTCGGACAGCTCCGCCTGGGATAAACCTGTGAGATGCTTTGGCATTGGTTGACCAAATTCTAGCAAAAAACGCGAGCAACCAACGGGTGCCCGCGTTTTCAAACCAAAATGGGGAAGGCTATGGCTGGACAATGAACTTGCCGCTTTGCACCAGTGATTGGCCGCTCACCTGATCGCGGATGCGCATTTCGATTCGATACTCGCCCGGCGCCAGATTGCGCGAATCGATCAAACGGGACACGGTCAGCCGATCTCCATTAGTCCTGGCGCCGCGCCAATCCTCAATTTGTTTGCCCAATTCCTTGCCGTCTTTTATCAGCGCGTACTCGACATCGACTGATGGCCGCAAAGTCGTTTGATCTATTCCGGCGTTATAAATTTGCAGGTAGACGCCCACCGGCGATCCTCGATGAAACGTGCCCGAAATATTGGGAACCACTTTCTGATCGCCGATCATGAATTGATATGAGGCAGCCGGGTTGCTTACCGATTCCAGAACGGAAGCCAAAATCAGGGACGACGTAGCCAGACTCGCACCGAACTTCGGTACAGTGAAGCCAATGTGACGCAAGCCGGCGGCGCCTGACCTGGCGTCGCGGACCAGCAGATCGGCTTTGTAATGGCCGGGTGCCAGGATGACAGTCCTTTGATAGGCAGATTTCTTTTCTTTGGCGCCGATCAATTCCTGCGGCGTCGCGGTAGTGGTCACCGCATCTTCAAAGAAATTAACGCGACGGTTGGAAACATTCAGAATGCTGCCCGTGATATTTACAGATGCGACCTGCACTCCTCCGCTGTCTTCGAATTGCAATTCTTTGTTGTCTGTCTGAACCGTAATCGTGGTAATGACGCGATTATCGTCCAGCTTGAAGAATCCGAGACTTGTTTCAAAGCCGAGCGGGTTGTCTTCAATTTTGGGCGTGCCGGTAATTCCTTCGCGAAACGGATCGTATTTCGGAGCGGGCAAAGGCGCGTTCGCGATTCTGTTCAGCTCAAGCCAACTAAAAGGTGAGTCCTCCTCGCTCATCGAAAACGGATTTCCGATCCCGCTGGCCGCGAGCACGTAATCGGCCTGGCTTCTTCCATCCATCGTCGGCGCAGCGCCGGGGACCGTCAGCAGAGCATCTTTTTCGAAAGGGTTGCGCGCCAAACGATATTCTCCGGTGCCGGTCGGGTCGACGAATTCGAGTTTCGCGCCCGATCGTCCCGGAATATTTCGATAGAACCACCGCTCAAACGGATAAGTCGACGTCGAACCACCGCCTTCCGACGCTTCGCGTTCGTAACGGCCGCCGGCCGGATGTGAATCGATCTCGTCGGGCTTGCCGTACTTGAGGTAGATACGGCCGCGGTCAGTCTTGTACCCGGGAATGCCCGAGCTGAAATGCTCGTTCACGTAAGCCACGCGCTCGTAATACGATTCTCGATACTCGTTTTCATTGGTATCCGGGTCGGGATCCCGCCGGTACCAGAAATCTTCGATAAATTTTTCGCGCTCCTCGTTTGTTTGCAACTTCTTCCACGCTTCAAGTTCACCAGCCGAGATAATGGGGTCGACGTCCCGAAGCCAATCGATGAAAGCCTTGTCTGGTTCAGGTCTGATTTTGCGCTGCTTGTTTTGAGGATCTGTAGGAGATGACGGTTGGGCGAATGTCTGGGGAACCAGCAAAGCCAAAGCAAACAGGATTGCGAATCGTGGCAAATTCTGTCGGAACATATACACCGATCCTTTCGGAGGAGGGCGGGCCTGTGGTACGCACGCCTCCGGCGTGCTCCGAAGAACCGTTCATTCGCCGCCGAAAGCACGCCAGAGGCGTGCGTACCGGATGATTAATTGGGAGACGAATCTTTGAAAAGCAAAACCGGCTCTCAATTCTGTTGAATCGAGAGCGGCCGTCTAAAGCGTCTATGGCAACACGCTGAACTTTGCGCTTTGCACCAGTGACTGACCGCTGACGCGATCTTTTACCCGCACCTCGACGGCATAATCGCCGGGAGCCAGGTTGCTTGAATTGATAAGCCGGGCGAGCGTCAGACGCTGTCCTGAGTCGCTGTTGCCGCGCCAGTCTTCAGCCTGCTTGCCGATCTCTTTTCCGTCCTTCATCAACGCATATTCGACATCGACTGAGGGGCGCAGCGTCGTTTGATCTATGCCGGCGTTATAGATTTGCATGTAAACGCCGACCGGCGCGCCCCGGTGGAAAGTGCCAGAGACGTTGGGAATTACTTTCACGTTGCCGATCGTGAACATGCCGACCGCGGGTTGATCTCCCAGGCCTTCGAGCTTGGTGGCGAGCACCAGAGTCGATGTGGACAACTTGCCCGAATCGTATTTCGGCACCTCGAAACCCTGATGCCTTACGCCCGTGGCGCCTGACTCAATATCGCGCACGATGACATCGACACGATAGCGGCCGGGGGCCAATGCGACTGCTTTTTGATAGGCAGACTTCCTGTCCTTGGCTTCCGTCAATTCTTCAGGCGTCGCACGGGTGATTACCGGATCTTCAAAGACACCCGCCCGACGACCGGAGACGTGCGTAATTTTTGCGAAGATGTTCAGCTGCGCCTGGGCCAGGCCACCGCTATCCTTGAAAACCAGATTTTGATTGTCCGTCTGGATTGTGAACGCGGTGATTACGCGCTCGTCCGACTGGCGGAAGAAGTCAACGCGGAGATCAAAGCTGAGTGGGTTGTCTTCAATGATAGGCGTGTTCACGGCCGAAGCCAGATCGTTGAACTTGATCTGAGGAGGCCGCTGGAGATCAGTCAGAATCTGCAAACGCGAGAACGGACTATCCTGCTCGCGCGTGTAGTTGGACATACCGATTCCGCCGACATTCGAAATGCGTTCGCTCTTATCGGACAGGCCCATTTCTTCTGCCAGCGTCAGGCCTGCTCCGGGCACGTGCAGCAAAGCGTCCTTCTCATCCGGGTTGCGTGCAATGCGATACTCACCGCTGCCTGTCGGGTCGACAAACTCGATTTCAATTCCTGAACCTACGCCAGGAAGATATCGATAGAACCAACGCTCAAACGGATAGGTTGAAGTCGAACCACCACCTTCATAGGATTCGCGATTGTATTGTCCGCCCGCCGGATGCGTTTCGGTTTCATCGGGCTTGCCGTACATGATCCAGATACGGCCGCGATCACTCTTCCAGCCGGGTATGCCAGAGGCAAAGTGCTCGTTGGCATAAGCGATTCGCTCGTAGTATTCCTCGCGATATTCGTTTTCGTCAGTGTCGGGATCGGGGTCGCGGCGGCGCCAAAACTCTTCGATGAATCGTTCCCGCTCGTCATCCGTTTCCAGCTTCCTAAACGCCTTGCGCTCTTCGTCCGTGATGATGTAAGTGACGTCTTTGTCAAGCCAGTCCTTGTACGCTTTCTTCAGCTCGGCCTTTTCCTTGCGAGGCTTGCTCATCGGATCCTGATCCTGCGGAGCCTTGGCGTTCTGGGCCAGGCTCGACGGAACGGCAAAAATCAGGGTCAGGAAAGCTACGGCCAGACGGCGCAAACGGCGTGATGACATGTGAATTACTCCTGCGAAACTACGAAACTATCAGGCGACTTGGCCTCAGTGGTTATGAGTCGGTAACGCGGACACGGAGACTATCGACGAATTCTAGGTTTGGCTTGAACCAGAGTCAAGATGCGGTGAAAAGGCTGGTAAGTTGCCTTGGAACTAAGGTTTTCTGCCCTCTCATCCGTGTTGGGGGTTCGATTTAGAATTGAAAATTGCAAACTGAAAAGTGCAAATTATTCTCGATCTTACCGAACTTGATTCTTGCCGGACAATTTACAGTCTTCAATTTTTCAATTCCCAACTTTACGCCGTCTGTCTTTTCCGCCCACAGATGGCCGCTACGATGATGGAAATGACGTAAAGGACGAACATCGGCGCGGCAAAGAGCAGCATGTTGGGAATATCGTTTGTAGGCGACAAAACAGCGGCCGCAACCAGAATCACAATGACCGCCACGCGCCAAACTTTGAGCATCCAAGCCGCCGTGACTATGCCCATGCGCGCCAGAACGTAGGTAATCGCCGGCATTTGAAACACGATTCCCATGCCCAACATCAGCAGAATTATGAAATCAAAATAGTCGTCAGCCTTCAGCAATAAACGAAAATCCTGGCCGATTCCCAGCAGGTACTTTGCCGCCGGGGGAAAGATCAGGTAATAGGCGGTGGCGGCGCCGAGTAGAAAAAAAACCGTCGAGAGCGTCACAAAGGGAGTCACATATTTGCGCTCGTGCGGATAAAGTCCGGGCGATACGAAAGCCCAGATTTGCCAGAGCAGAAATGGTACCGACAATCCGATCGCCGCGTACAAAGAAACTTTCACGTAAAGCGCGAAGGGTTCGAGCGCCGTCGTCACGATCAGTTTTTCATTCGGATCGGGAAGCTTCTCATAAGCCTTATTGAGATCGATTAGCAAGTTTACGTCTTTTGGGATTACTTCGTTGCCGGACGTCAGCGGCTCATCGGTGAAGAGACCAAGTTTCCCTTGCGAGTCTTTGTCGACGCGCGCCATGACCGACGCGCCGGCGGGGATCGATGTGGGACCCAATCTGGTCGGCTCGGGAAAAACGTAGCGCAGCTTGTCGTTTTGATGTAGCGAGCTCAATGGGACGGTTGAGAGCTGTCCGTTGAGGCCGGCAATCGTTACCTGTCGTTGCTGTTGCGCTTCAGCGAGGGCGCGATTGATCGGCAGCGCCAGAAAGTTGTAGATGTAACCAGAAACAAACCAGGCGGCGGAGGCCGCCAGCACGACGAAGACAATGCTGCGAATCAGACGCGTGCGCAGCTCGTCCAGATGTTCGAGGAAAGACATCTGCCCGCCGAGTTCTTCTTCGCGCGTCTCTCCCTTTTTTTCGGATTTGATTAATTGCAAGCGGGCCATTCGTGTGGCACAACCTTACGGTCTGTGTAGGAATCCTTTAAAGCCATTCATGTTTCGCGGATGCCGGCGGAGACGTCTCGGGTTCGGGCGCAAGCGCTGACTCGCGCGGCTGCACCAGCTCCGGATCAACCGGCGTCACCGATGGCGCGATTGTTTCAGCGGTCGCCGACACTCCGGCAGAA
>DATISD010000452.1:0-2984 GCA_035469005.1 Pyrinomonadaceae bacterium
GCCCACGCGCGTCTCGGTAACCTCGTAGTAGATCTTAAATTGATGAGTTTCCGGCGCCAGCAACTCGTAACGGGTGTAGGTATCGCCAGAGATATACTGGCCGGACGTCGAACTGCTTCCGGTCAGGATGACAAGTGATAACAGCAATGAATAAAATGCGGTGCTTTTCCTGGGCATTCAGATCTGTATGCTAACACCGAACCTCTGACGTTTTGAACAACGAATGGAGCGCAAGCGTCCTCGCTGGCAACTTACAAAACCGTATCTGCTGTCCGGATGACTAAAAGAAGATTGCGAGTCCTATGAAGAACAACGTGCTAAAGCTTACGAGTATGATTTTCTTGCTGGCGGTTCCCGCCATCGCGCAACAAACCACTAATACGTCGAGCGCGCTGACCGCCGCCGATTATGCGCGCGCAGAAAAATGGATGGGTTACAACACGAACCCGCTGGTATTTCGGGCCGGCGTGCGGCCGGTATGGCAGGGTGACGGACGCTTTTGGTATCGCGTTACGACGGCCGAAGGAACGGAGTTCGTGATGGTCGACAGCGCCAGAGGAACAAAGACGCCTGCTTTTGATCACGCGAAACTCGCGGCGGCGCTCTCGGCGGCAGCCGGGGCCACGTTCGATGCGCAGCATCTGCCATTCACAGATTTTGAATTAACAGCAGACGGGCAAACCATCACATTTACGGCGCAAAGACGACGTTGGAAGTGTGATCTAACGGCAGGCAAGTGCGTTGCTGAAGGTGCGGCGCAGGCGAACGGGCAAGTTGGCGGCGGACGCGGCGGCGCGGGCACATCTATCCTCTCGCCGGACAAAAAGCGCGCTGCGTTTATCCGCGACTTCAATCTGTGGGTGCGCGACGTGGCGACGGGGAAAGAGACGCAACTCACTACTGACGGCGTGAAAGATTTCGGTTATGCGACCGACAATGCCGGTTGGACTCACAGCGATCGTCCGGTGCTCATCTGGTCACCCGACTCGAAAAAGATTGCGACGTTCCAGCAGGATCAGCGCGGTGTCGGCGAAATGTATCTGGTGGAAACCAAGGCCGGCCACCCGGCGTTGCAGGCCTGGAAGTATCCGCTCCCCGGCGACGAAGTTGTGACCACGATCCAGCGCGTGATTATCGAAGTCGACACGCCCCGGGTGATCAGGCTCAGGCTGCCTCCCGATCAGCATCGCTCGACTCTGTGTGATGACCTGCAGTGCCGCGGCGGTGAATGGGCCGATGTTGAATGGACGCCTGATGCGACGCAGTTGGCTTTTGTTTCAACTTCGCGTGATCACAAGCATGCGCAACTTCGCGTTGCCGACGCCACTACCGGAAACATTCGCGACGTGCTCGAAGAAACTGCTGCGACGCAGTACGAGTCCGGCCAGGGCCGAGTTAACTGGCGTTACCTGCCGGCTACGAACGAAGTAATCTGGTATTCCGAACGTGATAACTGGGGGCAGCTTTATCTCTACGACGGAACCACCGGCAAGCTGAAGAATCAGATCACGACGGGCGAGGGCGTCGTAACGCAACTGCTAAAAGTCGATGAGAAGGGGCGGCAGCTCTACTTTCTGGCCGCCGGACGTGAGAAAGGCCGCGATCCTTATTTTACCCACTTCTATCGGATCGGATTCGACGGCAGGAATCTCTCGCTGTTGACGCCGGAAGACGCAAACCATGAGATTAGTCTGTCGCCCTCAGGAAGTTTCTTCTTCGACAGTTATTCCAAACCAGACGTGCCGCCCGTTGCGGTGCTGCGCGCTGCCGACGGCAAACTGATCAGCACGATTGAAAAGGCTGACATCTCGAAGTTGGTCGCGGCGGGCTGGAAGCCGCCGGTGCCGATTACTGTTAAAGCTCGCGACGGAGTTACCGATCTCTACGGCCTGATGTTCAAGCCGACGAACCTCGACGAGAAGAAAAAATATCCGATCATCAATCACATCTATCCCGGCCCCCAGGGCGGCAGCGTCGGCACGCGCTCGTTTTCCGCGGCGCGTGGCGACACGCAAGCGCTCGCCGAACTCGGTTTCATCGTGGTCGAAATTGACGGCATGGGAAACCCGATGAGATCAAAGAAATTTCACGACGCTTACTACGGCAACATGGGTGACAACACTCTGCCCGATCAAGTCAGCGCGATGAAGCAGCTCGCTGCAACGTATCCCTGGATCGATATTGACCGGGTGGGCATCTACGGCCATTCAGGTGGCGGTTACGCGACGGCTGACGCGATGTTTCGCTATCCTGATTTCTTCAAGGTGGGAATCTCGGAGTCAGGGAATCACGACAATCGCGAGTACGAAGACGACTGGGGCGAAAGATATCAGGGCCTCCTCACGCGCGACGTGAACGGTAAGACGAACTATGACGATCAGGCCAATCAGAACATCGCGGAGAACCTGAAAGGACACTTGCTGCTGGCCCACGGCACTTTGGACGACAACGTCCCGCCCTACAACACGCTACTGGTAGTCGATGCGCTGATCAAAGCGAACAAGGACTTCGATCTGCTGATGCTGCCGAACCAGCGGCACGGTTACGGCAATGCGAGCAATTACATGACGCGCCGCCGTTGGGATTATTTCGTGCGTTATTTGTTAGGGGCTGAACCGCCGAAGAATTATGAATTAAAGCCGCCGCCCACGCCGGGGCAGTGAGAACTGCGTGCATGCGCCATCAGCCTGACTGGAGCGCAACCGTCCCGGTTGCTATGTCGCGTCGCCGATGCAAGCGAGGACGCTTGCGCTCCAGTCGTCGGCTCGCGGGCAAGCCAAGAATTCGAAATCACTGTCCGTTCCGCACCACGTCCACCTTTGGGAATGACGCAACCGCTTTGCAGTTGAGTTGCCTGCCGTAACCCAACGTAGCCGCTGCGCGGCAACGTTGGGCTTGGGGACGCAATCGCGAAGCGATTGAATTCGCATTCGTACGAAAGTTATGGAGCTTGACGTTCGATTCACTTCTCAACACCGATATTC
>DATISD010000453.1:0-3016 GCA_035469005.1 Pyrinomonadaceae bacterium
GTGCGGGATCCCAGAGATAGCACGCCGGCGGCGTGCGTACCGATTGTCGATGAGCGCGATTGCCAAAACGCTGAATCACTGCAGTCCTGATCCGATCAAAGTCGACGGGTCGCACTCGTTAACCATAGCCTTAGCTGGAAACCCGAATGCGGGTAAGACCAGTCTCTTCAATTCGCTCACCGGTCTCAGACAAAAAGTCGCGAATTATCCCGGCGTGACGGTCGAGAGCAAGTCGGGACTGTGGTCGCTTTCGCAGGAGTTGCCACCGGCCCGGGTGATCGACCTGCCGGGTCTCTATAGTTTGGAGGCGACGTCCCTGGACGAAGAGATCGCGCGCGACATCCTGCTGGGGCGCGCGACTAACATTGCGACTCCCGATGTCATCGTGGTCGCGGTCGATGCTACCAATCTGGTTCGCAATCTTTACCTGGCGTCTCAGCTCATCGATACGGGGCAGCGCGTCGTGATCGCCCTGACGATGTTTGATCGTGCCGAACGCAGCCAACTAAAGATCGATTCAAAGAAGCTGGGCGACGCATTGGGTGTTACGGTGGTGCCGGTAGTAGCAAAGCGCCGGCGCGGCTTGGAAGAGTTGTCGAAAGCCGTTTTGGCCGCGATGTCTCAACCGGTGTCGGCGATCAAGTCGGTTGAATTGGGCAAGGAATCCAATCAGGCCAGCCGTCATTCTAAATTAATCAAACGCTACGCCTTCATTGAACGAGTTGTTTCTGACGCGGTCGAGACCAGCGACCACGGCCGGACGAGTTTTAGCGAGAGAGTTGATCGAGTTGTTACGCACAGAATATTCGGCCCCTTAATTCTCTTGCTGGTCATGCTGCTGGTCTTTCAGACAATCTTTTCGTGGGCCAGCCTGCCGATGAATCTGATTGATCAGGTTTTCAGCGCGCTCGCTGACAGCGCACGCACGCATTTACCAGCCGGCATTTTTACGGATCTTCTCGCTGACGGAGTCATCGCCGGAGTGGGCGGCGTGTTAGCCTTCCTGCCGCAAATCCTGCTGCTCTTTTTCTTCATTTCAATTCTGGAAGACAGCGGTTACATGGCCCGAGCTGCGTTTCTCACGGATCGCATAATGCGCGCCGTCGGATTGCACGGTAAGGCCTTTGTTCCGCTGCTCAGCAGTTTTGCCTGCGCCGTCCCCGGAATTATGGCCACCCGGACAATTGAAAACCCCAAGGATAGGATAGCGACTATTATGATTGCGCCGTTCATGAGTTGCTCGGCGCGCCTGCCCGTTTACACCTTGATGATTGCCGCGTTCTTTTCCGGGCAAAAAGTGTTCGGAGTGATTTCGGTCGGCGCGCTAATCATTCTGGGCATGTATTTTTTGGGAATCGCCGTCGCAGTGGTCGTCGCCTGCATCATGAAGCGGACGATTCTGAAGGCGCCGGCGCCTCCATTTGTGATGGAGCTCCCCCCGTATCGGTTCCCTGGCGTGGGCAACGTCGCCCACGCTCTGTACAGCCGCAGCACTGTTTTTCTCAAGCGCGCCGGCACCGTGATTCTCGCGATTTCAATTCTGTTATGGGCCCTGGTTGCCTTTCCTCGTGCAGGCAGCACCCAACCTGCAGATGCTTCGGACGCCGCGAGTGTGCAAGTTCAAAACAGTTTCGCTGGCCGGGCGGGCCGTCTAATCGAACCCGCGATCAAGCCGCTCGGCTTTGACTGGAAAATTGGCATCGGCCTGATTTCATCGTTCGCGGCGCGCGAGACGATCATCTCGACCCTGAGTATTGTTTACAACGTCGGCGACAATTCAGATACGAAATCGTCCTCGCTGGTTGATGCGCTGCGAAATGCGAAACGCGCTGATGGCTCTCTCGTCTGGACCCCCCTCACCGGCCTCTCTTTGATGATTTTCTTTCTGCTTGCCTGTCAATGCATGTCGACGGTAGCCATTGTCCGCCGGGAAACGAACTCGTGGCGGTGGCCGACGTTTATGGTCGCTTACATGTTGGCGCTGGCTTACGTCGCATCGCTGGTCACGTACCAGGGCGGTCATCTGCTCGGCTTTCGGTAAGTTGAAATGTTCGACCGAACAGCCCTGGCGTGCGTCTAAGATTTGGCGCGGCTTAACGAACAGAAATCGAAGCCGGCGGCAGAAAAAGGGACCATTGAAGGAGAATCAAATGTTCTTACGCACGAAACTTACAGTCTCAGCACTAATCCTCAGCCTGGGTGCGTGCAGCGCTACTGCACTGGCCCAGCAACCGCAGCCGACAAATTCAGAGACTTCGGCTCAGCAACCGGGACGTGCCGGTTTACCTCGAAGGGTTATGCGCCGGCGCGCCAGAATTCGAAGACAGCACACGCTTGCGCAAATCAATCTTACGGACGCACAAAAGCAGCAGGTTCGCACGATCATCCAGACGCAAGGGCAAAACACAGAAACACAACGCGAAGAGCTGCGACACTTGATGCAGCAATGGCGCACCGGCACTTTGACTGCCCAGGGCCAGGCCCGCGCGAAAGAGCTGCGCCAACAGTTGATGGAATCAAGAAAAGGCGTGCACGCTCAAATGCAGAACGTGCTCACGGCAGAACAAAAAGCCAAGCTTCACGAGATGCGGGAGCTGCGCCGGGCGAATCACGAAAAATTCGGACGCCGGAAACCGCCGTTGAATTAATCCGAACATTCTTCAGTCTGATCGAAAAGCGCCGCCAGAGAGCGATCTCGGCGGCGATTGTTTTATAGCTGGAGCGACGCTACTTTTGAAACTCTCACTTGGGAGTCTCGCTTTGATCTCGCGGGCTGACAAGGAAGGCAGCTTAGGCATGTGCGAGTTCCAGTTTCTTTACCTTTACACCCCGGTTCAGTCGTCGTCTGATTTCCGCATCGTCAGCTTCCTCCAGCAACAACTCAACCGCTTCCTGGAGCATCGATTCGGCCTCTTCATTCGTTCGGCCCTGACTGGCGACGCCTAATTCCGGACAAGTCGCGACGTACCACTTGCCCGCGCGATTTAACCTGATGTGGGAATTCGCCTCTTATCAC
>DATISD010000454.1:0-2263 GCA_035469005.1 Pyrinomonadaceae bacterium
CAAGCTCCGCCTCTCTGATTGGCGCAACAAACGAAAGCTGGCAGAGTCCCAGTCCCAGTCAGCCGAAAAGCCGCCGGCGATTCGCAACGCAGAAGATATCGGCATAGACAACATGATTTATGTCGAGCCGCGCGATGAAAACTGGAAGGAGGCCTGGCACGTAACCGAAGGATTGATTCAGCGGACGCGGGATGAGGTCAGCGAGAAAGGCGCGAAGTTCCTGCTGGTCGCCTTGAGCAATGCGATTCAGGTCTATCCCGATGAAGCAGTGCGTCAGAGGTTCCTTGAGCATATCGGCTCGCAAACCATTTTCTATCCGAACCTGCGATTGAAAGCGCTGGCAGATCGCGAACAGATCGATTTCCTGGATCTGGCCCAACCGATGCAGAGCTACGCCGATCAAAACAGAGTTTTCCTGCATGGATTCGGAAACGACTTCGGCAACGGGCACTGGAACGCGGAGGGGCACCGGTTGGCGGCGGATTTGATTGCGCAACACATGTGCAAATAGATGTAAAGCGGACTTCTAGTCTGCTTTACCTTCAGGACGGCGCAAGACTCGCAGACTGGACAGTCTGCGATACATCCATTTATTTCACAATCTCAAAATCCATCCACTGGGTGAAGGTGCGATGCTTTTCGTCGGCGTTCAGGTCAGTCACGATAGCTTGGAGCGAATAGTCACCCGGAGCGAGATTGGTACCCAGCTGCAGTTGGCCGCCGGCGATCAGCCTCTTCAGGTCCGTCTGATTGTTGACCTTATACGGAATTTCATTTCCGCTAAAGACCAGCGTCGAGCCATGAAAAAGGCGGATTTGGGTGGTCAATCGCGGCTGGTTGGCGGCCTTATCGATTTGCGCGTTGTAGATCACAAATGCATAATCCATCAACATGCCGCCCTTGAACCGGCGCACGGCCGGGCTCGCATCTGCATTTCCTTCGTCCACCCCTTCGTCGATCCGATTTGCCTTCGCCGCAGAGGTACCGTTTTCTGAATTCGCTGGCGATGAGCCATTGGGCGAAGCTCGCCGTACGCTGCTCCCGCTCAGCGCCAATCCCGAGAGCGCCAGCCGATTTTTCTTCAGATCCGGAACGTCGATGAACTGACTAGCTGAGCCAATTTTCTTCGTGGCGGTATCGCGCAGCGAAATTCGTAATTGATAAGCACCCGCTTTCTTGATCGGCACTATGAGGTAATAAACCAGGCCGTCACGAATTGCGCGTCTATAAACTTCGTCCGGCAACGCAAGTGTGTACGTCTTTCCGACCGGTTGATCGACCACAGTTCCGTTGTCGCCAAACGTGATCGCCACCACGTCAAATACACACTTGTGCAGGTTATTCGGCTCATCCGTAAACGTCAGATCGTGGGCATCAACGTGCAGCACTGAGCGCATGTACGATCCGGCCTTTGCGTCATTGGCAAAGAGCGACGTGAGTTGGAGATGAACGCCAGTAGCGCCAAACGGAGAAACCAGGGCCGCGACCATTTCCTGCCCCAGGGTCCGGGCGTCGGTGCGCTCCGCGTCGGTGATCCCAAAAAATCCGTTTCTCATCCGCACATTGAATTTGCCCGGACGCGTTATCTTTAAAGACAGCTTATGAAAGGTTCGTCTTCCGGTCCTGGGATCAAAAGTCATATTGTCCGGACGATAACCAATTAGATAGTAGCCGCGCTGATCGTCCAGGACTCGTTTTAGTCCACCGCTGAGATCGTTCGTGTTACGAATGGCAATGCCGCCCGTCTCTCGCGCCAGATAGTCGAGGCCTTCCTGGGTTTCGAAGGCCGCGTCGCGGCGGTTATTGAGTTGTTCCTCGACTTCATCGATCGATCTCCCGTAGGTTGAATCGGCGGCGGTCAGTCCGTAGTACTGAAGTCCGGTCGCATTCATCGTGTAGATTACGACCGAAGCCCGATTCGCCTGATCGATTAGGCGGCGCAAACGATCCAGGGCCATATATTCCTTGCTCAGATCGTTGCGTTGATAAACCCGAAAGCCATCCGAAACCAACAGAATGGATTTGCGGCCGGGCAACTCCTTCAATCCCCTGACCACGTAGCCGATCGCGCCCAGCGTGCCGACGGCAAAGACATCCTCGCGAAATCGATTAAGATCCTCGTTAGCGGCGTCGAGTTCGGGCCCTTTATCGCCGGGCGTGGGCGGTTCCATCGCAGCGAATGCGCCGATGCCGCCGCGGCCAGTCGAATTCCATTTCACCAGCTCGACGGCGGCGTAGAGTTGCCGCTTGTCAGCGGTGAATT
>DATISD010000455.1:0-4640 GCA_035469005.1 Pyrinomonadaceae bacterium
GGCCGTTCAAAAGGTGTTTACGCGGCGGGTCCAGCCGACGGTCGCGGAAGAAAAGCTCCTGGGCCTGTTGGTGGCAAGCGACGAACTGCGAAGCATCATGCTGCCGCGGCTGGAGCCCACGGATTACGAGGGGCTGGCGACGTCAGCCATCTTTCGCGCCCTGGCCGCGCTGGGAAAAGAGGACAAGGAAATCAGTTTTGATTCATTGAGCGAAGCGACTGCAGGCAATTCAATGGCGGCGGAATTTCTCCCGCGCGTAATGATGAATGAGCCGGCTGAGTCGTTCGATGAATCGTTGGCTGATGCCAACAGTTGTTTGAATGCGCTGCGGCTGATGAAACTCGACCGGGAAATCGATGAGTTGAGCGCACAGATTGCCGAAGCTGATCGGTCGGGTGAGAACGAAGAGCGCGATCGGCTGGCGATGAAGAAACTGGAGCTATCAAAACAGCGCAGCACTTTTCTGCCGCACGGAAAAACCGGAAACTAAGCCGGCTGCGCCAACCAGACTAGGAAACAATAATCGTGGCTATTGAAGAAAAAGATCGAGATGACTTGATGGATCGGTTGCTGCAACTAGGGGGCGACAAGAAATTCCTGTCTTACGATGATTTGAATCGCGAACTCCCGGAGAACGTGGTCTCGCCGGACGACATTGAAGACGTGCTGCAGAAGCTGGACGCGTCGAACATTCATGTCGCGGACTCAGACGAGCGCTTGATCGAACAGGCCGCGGCGATCGCAACTGACGACGAGGAGAGTGACGAAGATCTCGAACTGGATCTTTCGGCCGGCGCCCTGGAAAAAACCAACGATCCGGTGCGGCTCTACTTGCGCGAGATGGGCGTTGTGCCCTTGCTGACCCGCGAAGGTGAAGTGGCGATCGCTAAAAGGATCGAGCGCGGCCAAATCAAGACTCAGAAGGCTATCGCCCGTTCGCCCATCGCCGTTGGTGAGCTGCTTAAAATCGGCGAAGAGCTCAGGGCCGGAAATCTCAACATTCGTGAAGTTGTCACCTTCTCAGAGCAGGCCGAACTCGCCGGAGAAGAAGACAAAGCTGAAGAGTATCGCGATTGGACCGTCGAAGGCATCGAGAACATCAACAAGCTTTTCAAGAATGCGCTGAAGGAATGGGCCAAGCTGCGCACGGAAACAAAGATCACGCGCGGCAAAAAAACCAAGAAGCTCTTGCGCTTGCGCCGCAAAGTCGCCCGGCTGCGACTTGAAATTGCGGACGAAATTGGCCGTTTGAATCTCACCGAACGCTCGCGCCAGCGTCTGATTAACGCAATTCGAAACGTGCAGAAAGAGGTGCGTTCAGCCGAGCGCGAGCTATCAACTTACACCGAAAGACTAACCAGGAAGCGGCTCAAGGCCGATGACGTCAAGCTTTACAAAAAACACGTTTCGACCGCCAAGAAGCGTCTGCAGATGGTCGAGGAAGAGCATCATATCTCGCCGGTCGAGGTAAAACGCTCACTCCAGGCAATCGTCACGGGCGAGCATCAAACCGGTCAGGCCAAACGCGAGTTGGTCGAAGCCAACCTGCGCCTCGTGGTTTCGATTGCCAAGAAATACACCAACCGCGGTTTGCAGTTTCTGGATTTGATTCAGGAAGGCAACATCGGCTTGATGAAGGCCGTGGACAAATTCGAATGGCGTCGCGGTTACAAATTCTCGACCTATGCGACGTGGTGGATTCGCCAGGCAATCACCCGCGCAATCGCCGACCAGGCGCGGACGATCAGAATCCCGGTGCACATGATCGAAACGATCAACAAGCTGATTCGGACTTCACGCGCGCTGGTACAGGAACTGGGGCGCGAGCCGACCAGTGAAGAGATCGCCAAGAAAATGGACATCCCGGTTTCCAAGGTGCGCAAAGTTCTGAAGATTGCGCAGGAGCCCATCTCGCTGGAAACTCCGATTGGTGAAGAAGAAGATTCGCACCTGGGCGATTTCATCGAGGACAAATCGATCATGAATCCTTCGGATCAGGTGGTCGCGTCGAACCTGCGCGAAATCACTGATGAAGTGCTGGCGACGCTGACGCCGCGCGAAGAGAAAGTGATCAAGATGCGATTCGGCCTGGGCACCACCGGATCGGAACACACGCTGGAAGAAGTGGGCCAGCATTTCGCCGTCACCCGCGAACGTATTCGCCAAATCGAGGCCAAGGCGCTGCGCAAACTCCGCCACCCGTCGCGCTCACGAAAACTCAAGGCGTTTTTGGAAACGGTTCAGCACGGATAGCTGAGAGTATGTAAGAATTGGGTGGCACAGACTTTAGTCTGTGATGAACGTAAAGATCACAGACTGAAGTCTGTGCCACTTTTCTCATGAAGAAGATCGTCGAAAGCTATAAGAGTAGACTCGCCGCCGAAGATGGCTGGGTTTTGAAGCGTGGCGCGCAACTGCGCATCGCGCTTTGTTATCCCAACACCTACGCCATTGGGATGGCGAATCTCGGCTTTCAGGCGATGTATGAGATCTTCAATAACATTCCTGAAGTTTCTTGTGAGAGAGTCTTCCTGCCGGACCAGAGCAGTAGCCGGACCATGAGGGAGGGCTCCGGTTACGATCAAGCACGCAATCGTGTCAGAAGCCCGACGGTCAGGGAGGGCTCAGGTTATGATCAAGCCCTCCCTCACGGTCGGGCTAGTGCCCCGCTGCCTGATGAGATGAGCGAGTACGCACGCACTCGCACTCCCCTGCTCTCACTCGAATCACAAACACCGGTCCGCGACTTCGATGTAATCGCCTTCTCAATCTCATTCGAAACTGATTACGTCAACATGGCGCGCATGCTGCAGATGAGCGGCGTGCGGGTTTGGGCAAAAGACCGCACCGCACATGATCCGCTAATCGTGATGGGTGGTGCGTCGTCGTTTCTAAATCCGGAACCGATTGCTGACTTCACCGACGTCATCGGCGTCGGAGAAGGCGAAATTCTCGGACCGAAAATAGTTGACGCGATTCTTGAGAATCAAACTAAGGAAGAAATTCTGCTCGCCCTCGCACGACAAGGTCGCGGATTCTACGTCCCTTCGCTTTATGAAGTCAGCTACCACGACGATGAGACCGTCGCTGCTTATGCTCCCATCGTTGAAGGCGTTCCCGCGCGTGTGGGCCGCGCGATTTCCGCGGAGAATCCGAAGGAAGGCAGCCTGCGTCGCGCGATTCGAAAGCAACAATTCGATATTGCCGCGCAACTCCGTCGCGATGAAGTATTCGCGCCGTCAACGACCATCTTCGCGCCACAAGCCGAGATGGGCGATCGCTTTCTGATTGAGATCTCGCGTGGTTGTTCGCAAGGCTGTCGTTTCTGCTGGGCCGGTTACAACTATTGGCCGCCACGCGTAGTCCCGGCCCGCGATATTCTGGCGAAAGCAAAAGAGTGGCGGGCGAAGACTGATAAGATTGGGCTGGTTTCGACGGCTGTCTGCGATCATCCGGAGATCAGCGAAATCCTCCAGGGCCTGCGCGCGATGGAATATCGCATCTCGGTTTCGTCTCTACGTCTCGATCAGATTTCTGAAGAATTGCTGGATGCGCTGGTGGAATCACGCGACCAGCAAATCGCGGTGGCGCCGGAAACCGGATCCGATCGGCTGCGTCGCGTCATCAACAAGAATCTGACCAACGATGAAATCGTCGATATCTGCGGCGCAGTCTTCGACCGCGGCATGCTGACAATCAAGCTTTACATGATGGTTGGCTTGCCGACCGAAACTGACGAAGACCTGGACGAGATGATTGTTCTGGTCGAGCGCATCAAGGATCGAATGCTGGAAGCGGGCCGCCGCTTTGGCCGCGCCGGCAAAATCATCCCTTCATTGAATGGGTTCGTGCCGAAGCCCAACACGCCATTTCAATGGGAACCGATTTGCGAAGAAAAGGAATTGAAGCGGCGTCTGAAGCTGGTGAGCAGGAAGCTCTCTCGCATTCCCAATGTCGAAGTCCGCGCGATGTCGGCACGCATTGCTCACGAGCAGGCTTTGTTCTCTTCGGGGGATCGGCGCGTCGCGGCGGTCATTGAATCGACCGCTCGTTTAGATGGTGATTTGGGTGCGGCGATTCGCGAAATCGGAATCGATCCGCATTTTCACACGAGTCGACGCCGGGCCCACGATGAAACTCTTCCCTGGGAGATCGTCGATTCAGGCATCTCTCGCGAATTCATGCAACGTGAAGACGAGCGCGCACACGAAGCGCGCTCGACTGCGCCCTGCCCTTCGGTGAATCAATGCACCCGTTGCGGTGTCTGTCCAACGACCTGGCTCGGCGAAGCGCCGGCAGCGCTCGTGCAATTAAAAGCCTTTGCCAGCTCCACCAGAGTGGCAGTGGGATAGCCCTCCGCTTGTTTCTTATTTAACCCGCAAAAAGCTCACAGTCGCCTGTCTATCGAACGTTAAAGAAAGATGTGCTCTGGGCAGTGTGATCGAAGTCGTAGTTGTAGGTGTAACCCGGAAAGGTGATAGGACGGCTAAATTGGACGCGCACTGCGATGCGATTCTCTTTGGTGATGGGCGTAATGACCGCTTCGGCCGGCACATGATACTCAGGGCCGTTCTTGGCAAGTTGCTCCTTCACCCAGTTCCCGTCATAGCCCTGCGCCGCGGCCAGGTCCACCTTGTTCT
>DATISD010000456.1:0-3476 GCA_035469005.1 Pyrinomonadaceae bacterium
GTCAGTCCGTATCCCTGCAAAATCGGCAAGCCTGCGCCGAGGAACGCCAACGCGACGCCATCAGAAATCGGCGCACTGCCAGAAACCAGAACGCGTATCCGTCCACCCATCGCCTTCCGCAGCTTCTCAAAAATCAGCAAGTCGGCGAGCCTGTGTTTCATCGCGAGCCCGATCGGAATGCGTTTATGATCGGCCTTGAGTCGCGCCCAACGCTGGCCCACCGCGATTGACCAGTTGACCAGGGCGGCATTCAGTTTTCCCTTCGCCGCCGCGCGGTCCTGAACGCGAGCGAGAATCTTTTCGTAAATGCGCGGCACGCCGACCAGCACCGTGGGATGCACCTCGCGCAGGTGTTCGCCGAGGGTATCCAACGATCCGAAGTAGGCGCTCATCCCGTGATGCAGGTACATGTTCATTGCCTGCCGCTCGAACACATGCGACAGGGGCAGCACCGACAGCGCTGAATCGTTTTCACCGAATTCCAGATGGTTCGAAGAATCAATCAGATTCGAAACCATGTTCGAATGGGTGAGCATCACGCCTTTCGGTTCACCCGTGGTGCCGGACGTATAAATAATTGTGGCGAGGTCTTCAGGCTTCGCGGCCCGCGCCAGCTCGTCGATCAGCTGCGGATTCCCGGCTTCCAGGCTGCGGCCTCGCGCTTCGAGTGCCTCCAAAGTCATCAGGCCGGTCGATCCATCAGAATCAAAAAGGATCACCTTCTCGATCACCGGACACTCTTTCAAAGTTGCCTCAATCTCTGCGAGTTTCTCGCTCGTGGAAACGAAAATGGCGCGAGCCGCGCAATCGTTAAGGATGTATTTGACCTGCTCGGCGCTCAAAGTCGGATAGATAGGAACCGTAATGGCTCCCATCAAAATGCAACCCTGATCTGCCAGCACCCACTCGACACAACTCTCAGACAGAAGTGCGACGCGATCGCCTTTGCGCACACCGAGCGAATACAAACCGAGCGCGATGCGACGTGCCCGGCCAAGCATGTCGGCAGCAGAAAGCGGCTGCCACGCACCGTCGCGTTTGTAATTCAGGTTGTTCGTTTTGGGGTGATTGCGGACGACAGCCTCGTAGATCTCGACGAGCGTCGTGGGTTCGTTCAGATCCAGCGGAATGCGTTCCGGTGCGGCAGGCTTCAGCTTGTCGGCCATCTCAATCATAGGAGCTCCCAACAATCACTTAGTGACAAACTGAAGTGAGCACGGTCCTACTTTGCGGTTTTTTCTTTGCGACCTGGCGCCTTTGCGTGAAATGTTCCTCGCAAAAGAAAGATCTCACGCGAAGGCGCGAAGACACGCAAAGTTTGTCGTATCTCACCTATCACGAACTCACGCCATTCAGAAATACATCCATGACCAGATCGGCCATCGGCTCCAACTTGTAGTGTCGCTTTGAAATGATCCAGTTCGTGGCCATTTCATCGAGCGCGCCAAACAGCATCTTGGCCGCAATTTTCGGATTCAACTCTTTGCGGAAAACGCCACTTCGTTGGCCTTCCTGAAAAATCCTGCAAAGCATGTCCAGGTATTCGGCGAAGCCGGCTGCCGAGAATTCCTCCATGAACTTGGTCGAGCCGCGCAGCTCGACTTGAAAGACAACCGCGAGATCGCGATCCGCGCCCAGTCGTTCAAGGTGAAGTTGCGCGATTCGCCGCAACTGCTCGCGCGGGTCGCGAGCATCCTTGATTAGTTCACGACCTGACTTAATCGCGTCCGCCATATTCTGATCAAAAATCGAGTGCAGAATTTCCTCTTTGCTTTTGAAGTAGAGGTAGACGGTGCCATCGGCAACATCCGCCGCGCGCGCAATGTCCGCGACCTTGGAATTGAAATAGCCATTGCGGGCGAACACCTTGGTGGCGGCTCGCAGGATGAGCTCACGCTTCGCCTTCGATCCGTTTCGTGCAGGTTTCGGGGCCATGAAATTGAGACTGAATGAATCATCACTCAGTGCCGTTAGCCTAAAGGTTCGGTGCGGCAGAGGCAAGCGAAAAAAAGGCGGTTGGTTTAATCCAACCGCCCCGCGAACCTAAGAGTTTGGAAAAGTCGAAGACTACTGGCCAAATCGCTGCCGGTATTCAAACGAGGTGGTGAAGGCCTTGATCATTTCAGCTTTGAGGTAGTTCCCGCCAAACTGATTCAGTTTGTTTAGCCAGAAGTTGTAGCCGCTGAGGTCTGAGTCGGGGGCGGCATCAGGATCCCGCCGCAGGTAACCAAAGTATTGCATCATAACGAAAGCGGCAGAGTTTTCTTTCTGTCTGAAGTCGACATTCTCCGCCACCTCCAACAGAGTCGCGGCGCGATCGTCGCTTGCTGTGTCCAATGCATTGACCAGTGAGTCGCGCTCTGCCTGGGTCGGCGAGATGCCGGCGTTCGCGTAAAGCGCATTCACATAATCGGCGTTGGACATCTGATCGTAGGTCGCCTTGAAGGCCGGACGCGTGATCCATTTCTCTGCGAACTGCTGCTGGTTGTCTTTCAGCTTCTGCTCCCAGCCCGGCGAGTTAACGATTACGCCGCGGCCTATCTCCTGCAGGTCACGCATGAATTCTGCATACTTCGGCATCGAACCGAAGGATTCTTTTTGCAGGAGATAGCGCAAGAACCCCGTTTTTTGAAATTCGATCGACAGAAAGAACGAAGCCGACACCGTGATGCGCCTGGTTTCGATGCACTGTGGATCGTTGCCACACGAGCTGATCTCGCTGGTCCAGAATGCCAGCCCTGCCGGATCGGGCTCGCGATTGAGAAAGTCGTGGTAATGCGTGTAAACGAAAGACTGCGCATCGTCAATCGGATTACCGTTTGACTCAGGCGTGTCGTCGAGAATTGTGACGGCTGCAGTGCTTTGAGCTCCAAGTGTGCCGCCGGCCGGATTGCTGAGTGACACGTTAAAGGTTTGGTCGCCTTCGATGTAGGCATCTTCATTGATCAGCACCTGGAAAGTCTTGCTCGTTTCACCCGGCGCAAAATTCAAAGTGCCGGCCGCGTATTCGAAATCGGCTTTTTGCGTAGCACTGCTATCTGCAGTCGCATAATCAACCGAAGCTGTTGAGCTGGTGTCGCCGGTCCGAGTCACAGTTAGAGTCAAAGCCCCCAGGTCTTCATTCACGTTGTAGTTCGGTTGACTGAATTCGAAAGTCGCCGCCACGACTCCGTCATCGTTAAGAATCGTACCCGTGCCTTTGCCTTTGCCGATCACAACCTGACCTGGGTTCGACAAATTGACTGAGAAGGTTTCGTCCCCTTCCGCTGTCATGTCGCCATTGACCAGAATCGTAACCGTGTTCGACGTCTGTCCCGCAGGAATGGTGAGAGTACCGCTGCTGAATTGATAATCCGAACCCGCAGCTCCGGTTCCGTCAGCAGTTGAGTAATTAACCGAAAGGTCATTCGAAATCGCGTTGGACGAAGTGACAGTAAATGTAAACGCGGTCGTGCCGCTGTTTCCTTCGGCTTGTG
>DATISD010000457.1:0-2541 GCA_035469005.1 Pyrinomonadaceae bacterium
TGCGATAACCGTCGGTCACGCGCTGAAGAATCTCATCAGAGCAGCGCAGGTCCTCCATGTAATCGGATGACACACACCAAAGGCGCAACACTTCAGCGCCAAGTTTGGGGACCACTTCATCGGGTGAAACTGCATTGCCCAAAGACTTGTGCATGGCTTTGCCTTGCGCATCCAGAGTCCACCCGTGCGTGAGCACCGTGTCGTAAGGTGCACGATCATGAACTGCCAGTCCCACCATCAGAGACGAATTGAACCAGCCGCGAAACTGGTCGCCGCCTTCGACATAAACATCAGCGGGCCAACGCAGATTTTCGCGACTCTCCAGGACCGCGATCGAAGACGAGCCGCTATCGAACCAAACGTCAAGAATATCGGTTTCCTTGGTAAATCCGGCCGTGCCGCAATTTGCACACTTGAAACCCGGCGGCAGCAGTTCGCTCGCTTCACGCTTGTACCACGCGTCGGCTGATTCCTTCTCAAAGATGTCAGCGACGCGCCTGATGACCGCCGCGTCGATGACCTCGCGATTACACCTACTGCAGTAAAAAGCCGGAATGGGTACACCCCAAACGCGCTGCCGGGAAACGCACCAATCGGGCCGGCCCTTCAGCATATTGCGCATGCGATCGCGGCCCCACGCCGGAATCCATTTCACGCGCTCATCGACCTCGCGCAACGCCATGCCGCGCAGAGAGCGCGGATCGAGCAATTCACCGCCGACGAAATTGCTGGTGAAGTTGGAGCGATCCCGGTCATCTTCGTCCTTCTCAGCAGGCTCGTCATCGCTGCGATCCATGGCGATGAACCAGTGCGGGGTCGCGCGAAAGATAACAGGGTTCTTGCAGCGCCAACAGTGCGGATAACGGTGATCGTAGTTCTCACTGAAGAGAAGCACGCCGCGCTCGCGCATGAAATCAACGATTTTGGGATTGGCCTCGAAGACACTCAAACCGGCGAAATGTTCGACTTCCGGCGTGAATCTTCCGGCATTATCAACCGGACAGTAAATGTCCAGTCCGTATTTTTTCCCGATCACAAAGTCATCGTGACCGTGTCCGGGGGCCGTGTGCACCAGGCCGGTGCCGGCTTTGCCGGTGGCGGACCTTTCGCGCGCCTCGCTCACGTCCAGTTCAGTTTCGGCATCTGCTTCACCGCCAAGCGTGACATGCTCGCCGAGCATGAATAGTGAGGGGCGATCAATCCACGGATGACGCGCTTCGAGTCGATCGAGTTTCGAGCCGGGAAAGCGGGCGAGAAGCTCTGTTTCTGTGATCGTAAAGCTATTCTCCGCGTTCTCGTCATTTGCCGGATCGTCCGACTGTTCGACAGTTCCGATGCCGCATTTGGCGATCACGCTCCCCATCAGCTCAGCCGCCACGATGTACACTTCGTCACCGCTTTCCAATGCGACGTACTCAAAATCCGGATGGACTGCGATACCCAGATTTGCCGGTAGCGTCCATGGTGTCGTCGTCCAAATCAGCGCAAAAACCTTACGACCTGACAGGGCAGGATCGATCAAAGCGGGATCGCTCTTCAGCGGAAACTTGACGTAAACCGACGGACTCGAATGCTGATGATATTCAACTTCGGCTTCCGCCAGCGCGGTCTGATCGTGTATGCACCAATAGACCGGACGCGCGCCTTTGTAAACGAAGCCGCGCTCGACGAACCGCGCAAACAGCCGCGCCGTCTCGGCTTCATAGTGATCAGACATCGTGCTGTAGGGATTGTCCCATTCACCTAAAATCCCCAGCCGTTGAAAGTCTTTCGTCTGTCGCTTTAAAGCATTGGCCGCAAATTCGCGGCAGGCCCGGCGGATGCTGAGCGGCGGCATATTCGCTTTTTTCTCGCCAAGTTTGCGCTCGACATGCAGTTCTATTGGCAGCCCATGACAGTCGTAACCAGGCACGTAAGGAGCATCAAAACCAAGCATTGTGCGCGACTTAACAACCAGATCCTTAACGATTTTGTTCAGCGCGGTGCCCAAGTGAATGTCGGCGTTAGCATAGGGCGGGCCGTCGTGCAGGATGAACTTTTCCGAGCCGGCGCGCGCCTGACGAATCAGATCGTAAAGTCCCATCCGCGCCCACTTTTGCAGCCGCACCGGTTCGGTTTGCGGCAGGTTGGCCTTCTGCGCGAACTTCGTCTTCGGCAGATTAATCGTTTTCTTGAGATCGAGGGTTGGTGCTTCGGTTGACATAAGCGTCGAATATCAAAAACGAAATAGTAACAGCAGGGATGGTTGCGCTCCAAAAAGCGAAGGGTACGCACGCCTCTGGCGTGCCGCAACGTGGCTGTTTGTTAGCACGCCGGAGGCGTGCGTACCGATGTAGCCGCTCCAAACAAAAGGCCCGAACCATTTTCTCCTTGCGAGACGATGATTCGGGCCCTTAAGCCTGCGGATGTTCGTAGCGCTCAGCCGATAAACATCTCCTCGTCTCCATAGCTGCGATTAATTGGGCTTGGAGCGGGCGCGACCAAAACCTCCAGGCCGCGTCGCACGCCCGCCAGGATCGCAGCCAGCTCGCGCGCCGGCTC
>DATISD010000458.1:0-2074 GCA_035469005.1 Pyrinomonadaceae bacterium
GGGCTCATAGAGCGAAGGCATCAGGAAAAGGTCGGCACCTGCCTCGATTTGGTGGGCTAGTGGCTCGCCGGCAAAACCCTTGTAAATGCCGACGCGATTAGTCGCATGGTCGTGCCAGCGTTGCAGGAAATCTTCGTATTCTCTTGCGCCGGCGCCCAGCGCAATAAAGAATGCGCCGGTCTCCAGAATTCCGCGCGCAGCTTGTTGGATCAAATCGTATCCTTTTTGGGAAACGAGGCGCGAAATGATGGCGATGATCGGACGCCCAGGTTCCTCAGGCAAACCAAATCGCCGCAAGAGATCGAGTTTGCATGCTTTCTTTCCGCTCAAATCGTCAGCCGAAAAGTTCGCCGCTATGTTCGGATCAGTTTCGGGATTCCAGACTTCGTAATCGACTCCGTTGGTGATTCCTGCCAGCCGATCGCCGCGCTCTCTCATCAACCAGTCAAGCCCGTAACCGTGTTCCGGAGTTTGAATCTCCTGGGCATAGCGCGGACTGACCGTTGAGATCGCATCCGCGGCGATCACCCCGGCTTTCAAAGCAGACGCGGCGTTCTTGAGCATAAAATCGTCGGTGTAAGGTGCGAGATCCAGCCACCATAAATCCGCGGGATCGAAAAGCCCCTGGTAGGCCATATTGTGAATCGAAAAGACGATTCTGGTTTTGGCGAAGAAATCTTCGTGACGCCGCCGCGCCCGCATTTCAACCGACGCAAATCCACAGGGCCAGTCATTGCAATGCAGCACATCAGGCGCATTGCCCAGACGCTTCAACAAAGCGATCGCCGCGCGGCTGTAGAAGGCGAACCGTTCCAAATCATCATGGTCGCCGTAAAGGTTTCCTCTGGAGAAATAGTGCGGAGCATCGATCAAATAGGTTGACGCGTTGAGAGCATCGCTGAACCAGACGCTTACGCGAGGCTGTCTGCCGCGCCACTGGACTTCCAAATCATCGATAAATTGTTCGCGGAGGAGGCTGCGATCAATCTGATCGTAGAGCGGCAGGATGAGAAACGAATCCGTACCTTCGGCGTGAAGGGCTTTAGTCAGGGCGCCCGAAACGTCGGCCAGTCCCCCGACTTTCGCGAAAGGAACTGCTTCGGGTGAAAGGATCGCAACGCGCAAATTCGAAGGCGAACTTTGGCCTTCGATCTTTGAACTTTGATCTTTAGCTGACAATCGTCACCTTGCGCAAATTGTCCAGGTACAAAGAACGAAGTACAAAGCCCGCTTTCTTAGGTTTGCATCGAAGCCAGGAATTCGGCGTTGCCTTTGGTTTTGCTGAGCTTGTCGATCAGCAATTCCATCGCTTCTACCGGCGAGAGCGGGTTCAACACTTTGCGCAGAACCCAGATTCGCGAGAGATCTTCCTTCGGAATCAGCAGTTCTTCTTTTCGAGTGCCCGAGCGCTGGATGTCGATGGCCGGGAAGACGCGCTTATCGACCAGTTTGCGCTCGAGGATGATTTCGCTGTTGCCTGTACCTTTGAACTCTTCAAAGATCACGTCGTCCATGCGGGAGCCGGTGTCGATCAGGGCCGTGGCGATGATCGTCAGCGAGCCGCCTTCTTCGATGTTGCGGGCCGATCCGAAAAAGCGTTTCGGACGCTGCAAGGCGTTGGAATCGACGCCGCCGGAGAGCACTTTGCCGCTTGGCGGAACGATGGTGTTGTAGGCGCGAGCCAGACGCGTAATCGAATCGAGCAGGATCACGACGTCGCGTTTGTGCTCAACCAGGCGCTTGGCTTTTTCAATCACCATTTCGGCAACCTGCACGTGACGCGCGGCGGGCTCGTCAAAGGTTGACGAGATCACTTCGCCCTTCACCGAGCGCTGCATGTCGGTGACTTCTTCCGGGCGCTCGTCGATCAACAGAACCATCAAAACAACTTCAGGGTGATTTGTAGTGATGGAATTGGCGACGTTCTGGAGCAACATCGTCTTGCCGGCGCGCGGGGGGGACACGATCAGGCCGCGCTGGCCCTTGCCGAGGGGGGTGAGCAGATCCATGACGCGGGCGCTCGCGTTGTCGCGAGCGGTTTCGAGTTTAATGCGCTCTTGAGGATAAAGAGGCG
>DATISD010000459.1:0-4844 GCA_035469005.1 Pyrinomonadaceae bacterium
CTTCCAGCAACTTAACGACTTCGGGCGAAGCAATTTGATCGTGAATGGATGAGCCAATCGCCGCTCCCGGGAAGATACGCATGAACGCCGTGTTCGCGCTCCGAATTCGATCCTGGCGATCAATGGCCGCGATGGCGCTGACCATGCCTTCGAGCATCTGATTGCTGAATTCGCGTTCACGTCTGGCGGCTTCGGTGCTGTGACGGGTCTGGCGAAAGCGGCGCTGTACTTGCCATGTCGTTGCTACGGCTACCGCTAATCCCGCGAGTAAGGCGAACAAATTCCACAGGCGAATGGTACGGGTAGCGGATAGTTGCAGAGCTTCGGCGCGTTGAACTATCTGAAGCTGCTCCTTCACCAGGTCCTCGCCGATATCATTTAGTTCGACGTTGAGATCTCGGAACGAAGTGTAGCCCTCACGCACGTAACGCTCCCTGTCCCTGGTTATTTCGACGTAAGCTGCCAGGTCATCGCGAAACTTGCGCCTCTTGGGCAAGTAGCTCAAGTGATCGAGCTGGGGCAAGTAATTGGCGACTTCCCTTCGGGCTGTGTCGAGACGCACCTCTAATGGTGGACGAATCTCGCGACGCGCCACAGCCTCCATGCGCATACGTACTTCGTTGTCGAGCTTGGTTAACGCCACCCGCAGGTCCTGCTGAATCTTATTGCGCGCACTCAAGCTTTCCGCGGAAAGTAGGGCCTGACTGCTCGTATCTTCGATGCGCTGCACGCTACGGTTGCCCAGTACCAGAATCAGGAGCAGCAGCAGCGCGAAACCGGCGACCAACGGCGCAAGCGCCGGATCAAGACGCGGCTCTTTTGGGCCAGGCGCGCGCTTCGGCCTCTCGGGGGCGATGCGCCGATAGACGACCTGGCCTTCGGGCTGTAGCTTGGATCTCTTTCGAGCCATTGAGTTCGATTTCGGGTGTGCTGACTTTCTGTCGTTTGTCGCCCGCTGAAGCGGGTTTTGAATTCTATCATTACGTAAGCCATCGGTGGCGCGCCGAAGCGGCGTTTACCCATGGCTACTTTATTTCACGCCTTCAGACGTGAAACTCTCTAAAGCAAATTGTCTGCGGCCTGCTACTTTTTCGCATCCATCCAATTGTCGCCGATGCCGGTTTCAGCGACCAGCGGAACATCCAGTTCCACGGCGTTCTCCATCTCACGCTTCAGGGTCTGCGCCACTTTTTCGGCGGCGCCGGCCGGACACTCGACCAGGAGTTCATCGTGAACCTGCATCAGCATCCGGGCATCCAGCTTCTCGCGGCGAAAAGCGTCGTCTGCGTGAAGCATCGCAATTTTCACAATGTCGCTCGCCGTTCCCTGGATTGGCATATTGATCGCTTCGCGCTCGGCTGCCTTGCGTATGTTGGCATTGCGATCGTTGATGCCAGCCAGCGGGCGAATCCTGCCGTAAAGCGATCGCACGTAACCATGCTCGCGCGCCTGCACCGGGATTTCATCCATGTACCGGCGCACGCCTTTGTAGGTTGCGTAGTAATCGTCGATCACTTTGCGCGCTTCCTGGCGGCTGATACCGACTCGCTGGGACAAGCCCCAGGGTTCAATCGCGTAAGCGATTGCGAAGTTCACGATTTTTGAGAAACGTCGTGCCTCTTTCAGTTCGGCGTCGGTTTTCGCTCCAAAGACCAGTCGCGAAGTCCGATTGTGAATGTCATCGCCTTTTTGAAAGGCATCCAGCATCACTTCGTCGCGCGTGATGTGCGCCAACAGACGCAATTCCAACTGAGAGTAATCGGCCGAGATCAATTTGTTGCCCGGTTCGGCGACGAATGCGCGCCGAATGCGCCGCCCGAGTTCCGTGCGTATCGGGATGTTTTGCAAATTCGGATCGCTGGCCGAAAGACGCCCGGTCGCCGCCACAGTTTGATTGAGCTGGCCATGAATGCGCCCATCGGCCGCGACCTGATGCGGGAGCGCATCGGTGTAAACGCTCTTCAATTTTTCCAACTCGCGATACTCGATGATCAATCGCGGTAACTCGTGGGTGAGGGCCAGCTCTTCGAGCACGGCCTTGCTGGTCGATACGCGGCCGGTCGAAGTCTTGCGTCCTGAAACGATGTTGAGGGCTTCGAAACATTCCGCACCCTGTTTGGTAGAATTGATGTTGAATTCGCGGCCGGCGAGCTGACAGATTTTATTTGTGAGCTTTTCGAGTTCGCCGCCGAGATGACGCGAAAGCTCGGCCAGCACTTCCGTATCCACGCGAATGCCGGCGCGCTCTATACGATAAAGCAAAGGCGCAAGCGGTAACTCTATTTCACGATAGATACTGCTGAGATCTTTTTCGTCGATTCGCGCGCGAAGAACGGGCGCAACCTGGGCCGTCAGGTCGGCAACTTCAGCCGCTTGCCACGCCGTTTCATTCCAGCCTTCGTAGGGCGGCCCGCCACTTTCCAGATTCGCGGTTTCGTGTGCCAGGTCGCGCAGTTCGTACTTGCTTCGCGTCGGATCCAGGATGTAGGCCGCGATCAGCGTGTCATCCGAAAGTCCCCCCAATTCAATGCCGAGAGGTGTTAGCAACGCCGTCGCCCGCTTCAAATCGTGAACAGATTTCTCCAGCAGGCCGTTAGTCAACAATTCTTTAAGCGAATGGATTGCGGCATCCCGCCCGTCGGTAAAGTTTTCAAGATCGATGAACGCCGACTTACCTGCTTCTGCCGAAACAGCAATTCCCCGCGCCCCGTGCTCATCGCGAAGACTCTGCTGCTGTCCCGCGCCAGGCGCAGCAGAATTCGTCAAAGCGATTCCGATACTTTCTGCCTGCCACAGTTGTTCGACGAGCGAATCAAGTGCCCGCTTGTCTTTAATGATTGAATACCGCCGCTCGACAGTACTGACGGTCACTTTCGCGGCGTCCGCAAATTCGCTGGTGAGGTTTGCGAATTCCAATTCGCGGAATAGTTCATAAGCCGCAGCGCGATCAGGCGGCCGCGCCTGCAACTGTTCGAGATCCAATTTAATATCGATGTCGGCTTTGATTTCGGCCAGCTCGCGTGATTTGCGGATCAGCTCGGCATTATCACGCAGAGATTCGCGATACCTTTTGTTCTTGATATCTTCCCAGTGAACCAGGGCATTATCGATCGAGCCAAACTCCTGAACGATTTGAGCTGCGCCTTTGGGGCCAACTCCGGGGGCGCCGGGAATGTTATCGATCGAATCGCCCATCAGCCCTAAGAGGTCGACCAGCTTGTTCGCCGGCACGCCGAACTTCTTTTCCACCCACGCTTCGTCGCACCATTCAATCGGCGGAACGGGCTCTTTTCTCTTCACCACCTGCGAATTCTGGCGCATGCAAACGACCAGCGGATCGCGCACCAACTGGCACATGTCCTTGTCGTTGGAGACGATTACTGCCTGCAATCCTTTGTGGGCCGCCTGCACCGCCAACGTGCCAATGACATCATCCGCCTCATAGCCGGGCACGCTGATCATCGGAATGTTATAGGCTTCGCACAGCCGTTTGATGTAAGGAAGCTGCGAGGCCAAATCGTCAGGCATTTGCTCGCGATTGGCTTTGTAATCGCTGAAGGTTTCGTGCCGAAAAGTTTTCTCCTTCGATTCGAAAATCGCCGCGATATATTTTGGCTTTTCGTCCTGCAACAGCTTCCGCAGCATGTTGGTGAAGATATAGACAGCTTGCGTGACCTGGCCTTTCGTAGTCATGAGGGGCGCTGCGCGATTTGCTAGCGGCGCAAAAAAGGCGCGAAAGATATGCGACATTGAGTCGATGAGAAAGACTCGACCGCTCGGCTTGGTCCCGTCGGAGGACGTTGTTGTTGGCATTCTATTTCGATCATAAGGAGGGCGTTTAAGTAACGCAAGCGCGCTTTATAAGAAAATGTCCGGGTGCCCGCCCGTGGCGCGTTTACCGCGTCGCGAAATTTGATCGTTGCCAAATTGCCACAGTCAACACTTTCGACAGCGATCTTTGTTGAAGTGTCCTAAAGGCACAATGGTTGCTCATTAACAAGCGTTCTCTCAGCTCCTTTGATCAAAAGGAATTCATGAATGAAGCCTTCACGCGCGAGGCAAACCACCCTGGCAAATCCCGTTGAAGCGAGCGGCATTGGATTGCACACGGCAGTTCCAGTCAACGTTCGTCTGACTCCGGCGCCGCCTGACACGGGCTATGTTTTTCGACGGACGGATTTGGGTGGGTTCGAAATCCCGGCAACGGTTGAGTCGGTCGCTCATTGTAGCTATGCAACCACGTTGATGCGCACCGGCGTGATGCTCTCGACAGTTGAGCACCTGCTGGCAGCATTGCGTGGCTGCGATATCGACAATGCATACGTTGAAGTCGACAACCTGGAAGTGCCCATCATGGACGGTTCTTCTGAGGCTTTCGCCGAAATGATCGAACATGCCGGCGTTGTCGAACAGCCCCTGGCCCGTCGTGCATTGCTGGTGCGCGAGAAGGTCTCAGCGGTCAGCGGAAACCGTAGCATCACGATCGAACCGGCTGATGGTTATGAGATAGATTGCACGATCGATTTTCCGCATCCGTTCATAGGCGTTCAGCAGCGCTCGCTCACTTTGGATAATGGTTCGTTCGCGCGTGACATTGCTTCGGCGCGCACATTTGGATTCATCGAAGAAGTTGAGGCTTTGAGAAAAGCTAATTTGATTCGCGGCGGCTCGTTGGACAACGCGATCGTGCTCACGAAGCATGGCATGTTGAATGAAACAGGTTTGCGCTTCGCCGATGAGTTCGTGCGCCACAAGATTCTGGACATCGTTGGGGATTTGGCCCTGCTGGGAATGACTATTCTCGGACATGTTCGCGCTGAGCGCAGCGGGCATCTTTTGCACGC
>DATISD010000460.1:0-3151 GCA_035469005.1 Pyrinomonadaceae bacterium
GGGCGGCATGGGCAGCACTGGCCTGAGCCACGAGGAGCAGACCATCCTCTACTGCGTAGTCACGCGGCTGGAAATCGGCACTATCAAGAGCGCGGTGAAAGAGATCGACCCAAGCGCATTCATCACCACGAACGCGTTGGCGGATGTGGAAGGCGGCCTCATAAAGAAACCTGCGTTTCACTGAGCGAGATCGCAATGCGCGGATTGTCAGAAGTCATCAGGCGAGTTAAACTCACGCAGCTTCGAATGTCAGTAAATCGTCAATCGTAATTGGTGAAATAGAAGTCGCGGTGAGCGGTGAACCGAACGCTCCGGATTCAGAACCAACAAGGAGTTAACTGATGAAAAAAGGCCTCTGCATCATTTTCTTACTGGCCGTAGCGTCAATCGCGGCGGCGCAAAGTGTGACGCCTGCGCCGTCGGCTCCCGCGCCGAGTCAGACGCCCTCCCAGACGACCCCACAGCCAAAAGCCACGCCCATGGTGCCGCACACTAGCCTGAAAGTTGGTCAGGCCGCACCGGATTTCACTTTGCCCAGCACCATCGTCGGCGCAGATGGCCGAGGCGTGCGCTACAAGCTCAGCGATTTCAAAGGGAAGAAAAACGTCGTGCTGGCATTTTATGTGCTGGCCTTCACCGGTGGTTGAACGAAGGAAATGAAGGCGTATCAGGCTGATATCGCCAAATTCGAATCGACTGACACTCAGATTTTCGGCATTAGCGTCGACAGCGTTCCCGCCAACAAAGAATTCGGCAAGCAGAACGGCATAACGTTTCCCTTACTCAGCGATTTCAAACGCACGGTCGTGAAGGACTATGGCATCTTCAACGAAGAAGGTGGCTATGGCAATCGTGCGACGTTTGTAATCGATAAGGATGGGATCATTCAGCACATTGATGAGGGCACCGTGGCCATCGATCCGGCCGGCGCCGCCGATGCGTGCAACATCCTGACCCATAAGAAATCGACGCCTTAGAGGAAAAACTACAATCCGTTTAGAGTCGGGCTCGTGCCCGACTCGTGCGGGATTGCTCACGCGATCATACTAAAGTCCGTAAAACGGACGACTGAAACTTGCCGTTAGCGTGTATTCAGTCGCCCGTTTCGCGGACTTTCACCATTGAACAGCGAAAGAACCACGGCCGGAGCTGCGCGCTGTAGCGAGCGGCTGACCCTGCCTATGAAGGCGGTAAGCATTTTCATCCGGTACGCACGCCTCCGGCGTGCTGATAAAGTCTTGGGCACGCCAGAGGCGTGCGCACCGCTCGGGCACGCCAGCAGAGGCGTGCGCACCATCAAGGCCGCTTGCCCGCGCGTGCGAATGCTTTCTCGATCGCCGACCGCAAGCCTTCGGCTGAGTACTCAGCCAGGATTGCGCCGTTAATATAGAACGTGGGGGTCGAATCGATCCCGTACCCTTCGCCTTCTTCCACATCTTTGCGCACTATCGGCTCGTACTTGCCTGAATCGAATTCCGCATCGAACCGTTTACGATCCAATCCAACCTGCGTCGCGTATTTCTTCAGTGAATCAACATCGAGCGTTGTCTGATTCTTAAAGAGTAAATCGATGTATTCCCAGAATTTTCCCTGGGCTTTGGCGGCCTCGGCCGCCTGGGCTGCCTTGAAAGCGTTGGGATGAACTGTGGTCAAAGGAAAATTGCGCATCACGAAATGAACGCGATTGCCATAGGATTTCAGCACATCCTCGACGATCGGATACATGCCCCCGCAGGCTGAGCACTGAAAATCGGTGAATTCAACTATGGTCACCGCGGCATTGACATCACCGCGAGACGCACCGCCCGCGAGATTCACATTCATCAAAGGCGCCTCGGGTTCTTTCAGCAGCATTTGTACTTTCGCGCCGGCTCGCAATTTTTCGGCGAGCGCGTCTTCCAACTTCGTCTGCTGTTCTTCCTGCAAGTAAGTGACGATTGCAGTTCGTGCCCCAGCCAAATCGCCGCGAATGCGCCCCTTATTTTCTTCGTAGAACTTTGATACTTCCGCTTCGGTAGGCGTCTTCAGTTTGTCCGTGATTTCCGTGCGGACGATTTCTTCGGGGCCGACCTTTCGCTTGTTCGCTTCGGCCACTACCAGGAGATCGTTGATGCGGCGATCCAAAACCTGCCGGCGTGCGGCGTAAACTCGCATCTCGAGTTTGTAGGCGTAAGCCTTCATCCGCTCGTTAATCGCATCCACGCGCAACGGCTCGCCATTAACAGCCACAAGGACGGTGCCGGGCGCCAAATTAGGAGCGTTTACGTCTGCGCTTTTGGTTACCACGTTCGTCATCCGCAAACGGCCAACCAGCGCCGCGTACAAGTCCTGGCTACGCTGGTTGCGAATGAAGTTGATCAAGTCAGCGCGTACGGATTCGAGATCGGCGCCACCAAGCTGATCGCGATTCGCATCGTAGGCGGCTTTGATTTCCTGATCTGACGGCGTCGGAATGCGCGAATTAATCTCGCTCGCCAGAATTTCGTCGGAAGTCTTGCCACGCTTTTTTGCTTCCGCCGCTATCAACATCGAGGCCACGCGCGCATCGACCGCGCGCTGACGCGCTTCGCGAATCGCCTTGTTCGGATCAGTGTAGTAGTCGTGCAGGTAAGGATCGGGATCTTTGAGAATTATTTCATTGACCTGGGTCTCGATGTCCGATGCTGAGATGGTTTGGTCGTTAACGACGGCCACCGTCGTGGCGTTGATGTTGGCTGCCGGGGCAGGTGTCGGTTGCGCAACCGGAGCGGCCGGCGTGGGTGTCGCCGGCTTCGCCGTCGATGGTCGCGAACTAGTCCCGCGGCGTGGTGATTGCGCCGTGACCGCCGCCAACGCTACCAGACTGATAAAGGTCACTGAAATGCTTTTCGTCTTGAACATGAAGGAATCTTCCTGAACCGATGCGAGCTTTCGAAATAAGGACCTGATGATATTTGAATCAGAGAGCTTCGGCAAAATCGTTCACGCTGTACACCTGTCATGATTTCCGGTTTTCCTTTGCGTCCCTCAGCGAAAACCTCTGCGCCCTCTGCGGTAATTCGATATCTGAAAACATTTGCATGAGTGTGCCTGAACAAGGTGGAGGAGGCGTCATTTCACCGGACCCGTTGCCGCCTGGCAACGTGTACACGGCGGCGGCTGACAATGAAGC
>DATISD010000461.1:0-6479 GCA_035469005.1 Pyrinomonadaceae bacterium
TTCAAGGGGCCGGTATTCAAACCGTTGAAGGATCCCAATTTCTTTCGGAAGTTCTTCATCGACTCCGGTACATTGGCATGGCCAAACGGTGTCGACATCGCGCCGGAAGCGCTCTACGAAGCAGCCGACACGAGAAATGCCGGGGACAAGAAAAGAAAACGCGTGAAGAAAAGTTAGGTTCGGCCTTTCTGGTCTGTTAGGTACCGCATGACGGCAGGGATCAAGACAAAATCAGGCTCAATTGTGTAAAGGATTCCGTACGGGAAAATGTGCACAACGTAACGACGAACGTCTTCATCGATCACGCGCCACCGCGTTGGCGATTCCAGAATGCACCCGATTCCGTCTTCAATCGATTCGACAAAACGAAATTGGAGGTCCGGATCCGGCTCCCCGTAATAAGATTGTGCGGATTCATACTCTGCTAACGCTTCTGGGTGGAAGTCCCAGTTCATCGCCTTAGAGTATCGCGTACTCTGCGAAGCCCTTTCGGGCCGGCAATCGTTTTGACTTTCCCAGCACGAACTTCGTCGCGCCTGCGCTTCGCCTCGCTAAGCCACAAGTGTTCAATCCGACCGGTTTCGTCAGAATCCAAACTCTCAACCAGGAGATCGGCAAGCCTTGCGCGCGATTCAGCCGGTAGGGCCATGGCTTGCTCTGCTAGTTGTTCGACTGTTGTGCTCATCGGTCCAAACGATACGCCCAACGTGCGTTCGCATTCAAGCCCCTTCGCCCCTTCACTGCCCCGGACTGGTTGTCGATCCTTTGTCGATCTTGTCGCCAAGCTTCACGATCCAGAGGCCTGAATTGATATCATTGAAATAGATCAGCCCTTTGTGCGGTTGCGCGCCCCACATGAACGGAAGGTTTGGACGAAACGAGTCCGGGGCGCCGCTCCAAAGCCGTCCGATCTCGCGTCCCTGACGATAAAGATCGCCGCGCAGCTCACCGGAGACATCAACTATGCGCCCGCCGCCGCTGTAATAACCCATGTACATGATTCCGTCTTCGACCCACATGTTGTGCGCGCCGCCTTCAGGCACGGGATATTCGGCGACTTTCTTCGGATGATTGATGTCGCTGATGTCGATGACGTGACAGATGCCGCGCACCGGTATGCGGTTATGAGAACTAATGTCGAAAAAGGCGGGAAAGACTTCATCGCCGATAAAGAGATAGTTGCGATCGCGAAAGACAGAATGCGTACCGGCCAGCCATCCGTTTCCGTAAAGCTCGTTGTGATTGAACCGAAACTGGCTGATTAATTGCGGATGCTCAGGGCTGCCGCCCTTCACGCCCGCGCCGACATCCAGGATCACGACGCCGTCATGCCAGTAGGCGAGATAAGCAAGGCCGTCTTTGACGTAAAGATCATGCAGGTAGCGTCCGGCGATCTCTTCGCCTTCCTTGGTGCGCACGGTGCTGACGATAGGATTCTCAGTCTGCCAGCGCGCGACTTCTTTAGGGTTCTTCACGTCGGCGAAATCGATCACCCGCATCGATCCCGTAGCATCGTCAGTTAGATAAACATAGTGCGTGTTGACGAATGCGCTGTGCACGCCACCAGTCACTGTGGTCGTATATTCTGAAATCAATTTCGGATGGGCCGGGTCAGAAGTGTCATAGAACGCTATGCCGTTCTTGCGGTTCGACGCGCCTTCGCGCGAGATAACCAGGATTTTCCCATCTGCCGTCGTACTGATGTCGTTGATGATGCGAGCATCGACCGTGACTGTGTCCGTTAGTTTCGGATGTGCCGGATCGGAAATGTCATAAACCATAAAGCGATCGGCGATTGTTGAGTAGTAGGCATAGTTGCCGATGATCCATTCTTCGGCGCCCTGAAATTCCTTGAACGGAACGCGACCCACCAACTCGACCTCGCGTTCCGCATTGCGCGGACTAATAACGATTGAGGCAGTCGCGGCGAGGGTGCCGCTGCTGGCGTTGATGACATATGTGCCGGGTTGTTCGGCAACGAACGCACCATCAGCGTAGATAGTCGCGCCCGAACCGCTTACCGACCAACGAGCTGTAAAGTTATCTGCCGGTGTGCCTTTCGCCGTGAAGTGAACCACGTCTCCGGTTTTGGCGCTGGTGGTGGCCGGCTCAATCGTCAAACTGCGCAAATTGCTTTTGACGACCGTTATAGTGGTCGTCCCGCTGACGCTCTGGGCGGTCGCCTTAATCGTTGCGGTGCCGACCCCGGCTGCAGTCACGACTCCTCCGCTGTCAACGGTTGCCACTGATGGTTTGTCTGACGTCCAGGTAATCGGAACGTCGGTTCGCGGGTCGCCGCTGAAGATGCGGGTGGTCGCTTCCAATTGGAGTGTGCCACCCACAACGAGTGCCGCTTTCAGGGCCGCAATTTCAACGGTCTTGATTGACGCAGGCTTCACCGTGATTTTCGTGATGCCACTCTTCCCACCAACTATTGCGCCGGCGACTACTTCGCCTGGGCCATGAAGCCGGATGACGCCGCTGTCATCCGCTGTGGCAGCATCAAATGGTCCGGCGAAATAGGTCGAAGGCTGCTCATTCACCACTTTGCCGTTGGCATCTTTGGCGACGACGGTGAGTTTCACCTGTTGGCCCACCTCAGCCTCCTTTGCTGATGGGGTAACCTCAACGGTTGCGACTGATCCAGACTGCTGGGCGACTGCGATAAGAGCAAATAATGAAGCAGACACGATGACACCGAGGGCGAATCGCTTGATGTGCATTTAGACCTCCCTACAAAAGTCAGAACCGCCTGCGGTAGCGGGCGGTTTCAATCTGGCCAATGTTAGTTGTGGATTACGCAACGGGCAAGCGAAGTCCAGGGACCCCTCACCCGTCTGCTTACGCAGATGGAACTGAACTCGAGCCCACTTGAACTCAACGAAAGCGTGGCTCATCATTATTATCATTCGATGGCCAACTTAGCTCTACGCCTGCCCGAAAACGTCCCCGGCGATTTCTTTGTAGATTCAACCTGCATCGACTGTGACGCGTGTCGCCAGATCGCGCCTAAGACTTTCACTGACGACGGCGACACTTCGATTGTTCGGCGCCAACCTGCGAACGAGGAGGAAACAAAACGCGCCTTGATGGCACTGGTCGCGTGTCCGACCGCCTCGATTGGAACGATTGAACATCACGACGCTCACATCGGCATCGATGCGTTTCCTGAGTTGATTGCTGAGAATGTGTACTTCTGCGGCTTCACCGCCGAATCGAGCTTCGGCGCGTGGAGCTACCTGATCGTTCGACCGGAAAATGAAGGCGGGAACGTTTTGATCGATTCGCCACGGTTCGCGACGCAACTGGTGAAGAGAATCGAGGCGCTTGGCGGCGTGCGAAAAATGTTTCTGACTCACAAAGACGATATCGCCGATCACGAACGGTTTGCCGAAAAGTACCAGTGCGAAAGAATCATGCACGACGACGACGGCGCCGGACGCCGCGGGATCGAAACCGTAATTCGAGGTGGTGAGCCCGTGCAGCTGGATCGAGACCTGGTCGCCATTCCCGTTCCGGGCCATACGCGCGGCCATGTCGTGTTGCTCTACCGGAACAAATTCTTATTCACCGGCGATCATCTGGCCTGGTCACCCAATCGCAATTCGCTAATCGCATTTCGCCGCGCCTGCTGGTATTCCTGGACCGAGCAAACTAAATCCATGCAAAAGCTGCTGGAGTATGAATTCGAATGGGTGCTGCCGGGTCACGGCCGCATCCATCACGACAGCGTGGCGAACATACGCGACCATCTCGAACGATGTATAAGTTGGATGAAATCAGTTTAGGCAGGCTCGAGAGCACGGGGGACTGAGGTCAGTACCGGGAGCGATAGCGACCGGGTTCTTTTGATTAGCCGTAAAGTCAGAAATGCAACTGCGTGAGGCTTACCCGGTCGCTATCGCTCCCGGTACTGACCTCAGCGCACGCGACGGCCGCCTCACACCCTCTCAGGTTGCCGCGTGACTCAAAACAAATTAAAGTTTGAACCTTCAAGCCGGAGGAGGAAGAATGAAGTTCAATCGATCGATAATCGCCTGTCTAGCCCTGTCGTTGCTAGGCGGCGGTGCATTCGCGCAGGACCCAAACGTCAAGCATTATGACAAGGACGGGCTGTCCTTTGATTATCCGGCGAATTGGCAGTTTAGCGATCAAAGCACGGCTCAAATGCAATACATTCAGATGGCCCGTGATGGCTTTGCTGAAATTCGAATTCGCATTCCCCGTGAGTGGCTGAAGACCCCTGAGAAAGAAGCGGCCGCGAAGAAACTCATACAGGATCAATACGTGGACAACTTCGCCAATCAAGTCGAACAGGCGGGCATGAATCCAAAACGTTCCGTCGCCACAACTCAGATTTCCGGCGCTGAAGCCCAGGGTGCGAGGATCCGCGCGGTGATGGATGGCCAGCCAGGCGGCATGGACTCGTACTTCAACATCACGTCCGATCGGCTGGTGCAAATGTCTATCATTGGATCGGAAAAAGAGATTGCCAAGTCGGCGCCGGTTTGGGACATGATCAGAAACAGTTTGAAAGTGGCACCGCCGCCACAACCCAAGCCATCGGCGTCGCCCACGCCAAAAGGAAAACCGTAGGTTAGATTTCTCTTTAACCCTCTCCCGTTGGGGAGAGGGCAGGGTGAGGGGTTAAGCCGAGTACGCACTAAACCCTCTCCCGACCCTTCTCCCGGAGGAGAGGGACTCTTAGAAAACCTGGAGCAGACACAGTGATCATAGGACTTCCGAAGGAAATCAAAGACAACGAATACCGAGTCGGCCTCACGCCGGCAGGCGTGCGCGCGCTCACCGATGCGAATCACAAGGTGCTGGTAGAAAAGAATGCCGGCGAAGGCTCAGGCTTTGAAGATGCGCTGTATCAGCGGGCCGGCGCCACCATCGTTAACTCTGCCGAAGATGTGTGGGCCGAGGGCGAAATGATCGTCAAAGTCAAAGAACCCATCGCGCCGGAATACCCGCGAATGCGCGAGGGACAAATGCTCTTCACTTATCTTCATCTGGCGCCGGACCCTGAATTGACTGAGCAGTTGCTGAAACGGAAAGTAATCGGCGTTGCCTATGAGACGATCACCGATCGGCGCGGCACGCTGCCGTTGTTGACGCCGATGTCGGAAGTTGCCGGGCGCATGGCGATCCAGGTCGGGGCACATTACCTGGAAAAGATGAGCGGCGGTCGCGGCATCTTGTTGGGCGGCGTGCCCGGCGTACCCGCCGCGCGTGTCGTAATCATCGGCGGCGGGGTGGTCGGAACGAACGCCGCGAAGATTGCTGTCGGGATGGGAGCGCACGTGACGATCATCGACAACAATCTCGATCGCTTGCGCGAGCTTGATGACATTTTTCTCTCGAAGATTTCGACGCTTGCTTCCAGCGCTTACATGATTCATGACGCGCTCACCACGGCTGATCTGATCATTGGCGCCGTGCTGGTGCCGGGGGCTGCCGCACCAAGACTGGTAACGCGCAACATGCTGAAGGACGTCGCCGACGGGGCGGTCATCGTGGACGTCGCGGTCGACCAGGGCGGTTGCGTCGAGACCACGCACCCGACCACTCACTCTGATCCGACTTATTACGTCGAGGGCGTTTTGCACTATTGCGTCGCGAACATGCCGGGAGCGGTGCCGCGCACCTCGACGTTCGCGCTGACGAACTCGACCTTGCCGTACGCGTTGAAGCTGGCTAACTTCGGATTCAAAGCAGCCGTGGAGGGCGACAAAGATCTCGCAGCCGGGGTCAACACGTACGCCGGCAGATTGACTTACCAGGCCGTGGCCGCTTCCCTGGGACGTGAGTATACGCCGCTGGATCAATTGCTCTCGTAATCAGAATCTAAAGCAGCGA
The DNA here is from genome assembly GCA_035469005.1 of Pyrinomonadaceae bacterium. Lineage (GTDB taxonomy): Bacteria > Acidobacteriota > Blastocatellia > Pyrinomonadales > Pyrinomonadaceae > UBA11740. The sequence continues at coordinate 5,863 of DATISD010000461.1, forward strand.
GCGAGGCATAAGGCAGTGCTAATCCTTGCTTTGTAACAGACTCGTCAGACAGCTTGCCAATTCATCCGCCTTCACCGGCTTAATCAGAAAGGCATCGATCGATTCATCGCGCGAGGTCGCTGCCTGTTTGTTCTGTTGTCCAGTAAGCAGGACGATAGGAATCTTGCCGAGTTTGGGGTTCTGACGCAGAAAGCGCGCCAGCTCCTGGCCGCTCAGGTTCGGCATAATTGCGTCGGTGATAACCAGATCAATCGGCGACGAGAGGGCGAGTTTCATTGCCTCCAGCCCGTCAGCCGCAGTTATCACCCGGTAGCCTGAGCGCTGCAAAGTGACTTCCAGATAACGGCGCAACGAACGGTCGTCTTCAACGAGCAGAATGCACTTGGGCGAAGCGGCGGGGCGCTCATTCTCGGTGGTTGTTGGTTGATCCATCCGGCGCTTAACGATTGAATGCGATTGAGGAGCGTTGAGGTTTGGATTAACGCATCGCAAATCTTCTATTCTGTATTGTAAAACCGAGATTATGACGAGCGTTTCCTATTGTCAACGGGCCGAATTGACCGAGCAGAAGAACTACTCCGTGGTGCGGCGGGCGGTGGCGTATCAACGGTTCGACG
>DATISD010000462.1:0-7091 GCA_035469005.1 Pyrinomonadaceae bacterium
CGGCCAACGAACCGTTAGCCCAACAGCGCGAGTCTGCGGTCAAACCTCCAACCGCGATTCAGGATGGAAGTGCCGCGAACAAACAAACGAATGCCGAAGCGCGTTCCGCCTCGCCACCCCAATCAGCGGCCGGTAATGATCAAACTGCGAGGGCTGACGCATCCCGCACGGCTGAAGACGCTCCTGCCAATCCTGAACCGATGAAGGAAGCGGCCCCCGCGGCGCCGGTTACGGCCGAGAAGAAAGCCGGGCAAGCCGAGGTGGCTCAAGCCGCCCCGTCCTATGCTCCTTTGCCTCCAGGAGAAACGGTTACTCAGCAAAAGCAGGAAGCTTATAGCACGCAGAGCAAGGCCGGTATTTCCGGCCCGCGGCAGCAACAGAAAATTGACTCGCTCGACAAGCGTGCTTCACAAGAACGCGAGCGGGACGTTGCCAAGGACGCCACCCTCTCTGGCGACCTCGCGCGCAAAAGCGCTCCGGCCTCGGTTGCTTCAAATCAGCCGCCGCCCAGCGCGCGTCGAGTAATGGATGAAAGGGCCAAAGGGCCGATGCGAAACATGCAAAGCAACACAGTGAATCGCAATGAAAATGCCGGCCGCGCTGAGCCGCCCAAAACGACGACCAGCGCCGGTTCTGACCGAGCGTCAACAGAAGAAGCTCCGCAGACTCGTTCGGCCGGAGGCAAAAAGTTTCGCAAGCAGGGCGCGGCCTGGGTCGATCAAAAGTTCAAATCGTCAATGACTATAAAAAGCGTGTCCCGTGGATCGGATGAATTCGCGGCGCTCGATTCTGGTTTGCGTTCAATCGCCCAACAGCTTGGCGGCGAAGTCATCGTCGTTTGGAAGGGCAAGGCCTACCTCATTAAATAGGCTGGAGCCGGGCAACGTGCCCGCATGACAAGCTCAAAATCTGAATCGCAAATAGGATTGAACTGATACGCCGGCCGCGGCGTATTTGAGGTGGAGACTTTTTTATTCGCGATTCAGGAATTACTATTCACCAACCATGTTCTGTCCATCCTGCGGCACTGAATACACGATCGAGCTGAAGTACTGTAATCGTTGTGGGGCGAACCTGAGTACGAACCTCGTTCCTCAGGGCGTCCAACCGGTCATCGTGAATGTGACCAAGCCGACATTGATCATCGCAGTGCTGCTGTTGCTAGTCACGCTGGGTGGCTTCGGCGGATTGGTTGGAGGCGCGATCAGCCTGGCGCCAATCCTTCACGGCAATGATGCGTTTATGGCGATAATCCTGTTTGGAATGTTGACGATTCTTATCGTCGACATCTTCCTGGTTCGACTGTTGTCAAAGCTTATTAGTACGGCTCTATCGTCGAGCGCCCAGCCTCAATCGGGACCGACAATGGCCGCCGGAATGCCTGCGCAATTTCAAAATTCAACAACAACGACTGCGCGGCTTCAAGGCGTTCCAAGTGTGACGGAAAACACTACCAGATTTTTTGAGCCGTATAGCGCTCCTGCCGAAACACCAATCGCTACACCTGCCGAGAAGATCAAGAGATAGTTGTGAGAGTTCGTTAGCCGCGGGTGTGGAAACCAACTGTAGTTGGGTTCCTTTGTAACGCAAGCCGCCAGCTTGCGGACACGCAATTCGCAAACTAACAGTTTACGTTACAGGCCTGGCTATAACCTGCACTCTGAACGCCTGCCGGAAATTGGAGCCGCCACACTTCGCTGGTTGCTCTCACATATCTGAGTTGGTACAGTCTTGACCCGCTCTGACACATCCATGAATGAGGTCTTGCCAACATGCCACCGACTCTACGTTGCCGGAACATTCGGTTGCTTTCATACAGCGTCTTTGTTCTTTTGGTCTGCGAGTTAGGAATTCTTTCCCCTAACGCTCTCAGTCAGTCTAAAAGCCAGCGGACGAGAAAGCCGAGCACGGCTGTAAAGTCGCAGATCTCCAGGATCGTTGCGGAAATCAATCCAAAGAATATCGAAAACACGATTCGTAAGCTGGTGAGTTTCGGGACGCGCAACACTTTGTCCCAGCAGGACGATCCAAACCGAGGCATTGGCGCCGCGCGTGACTGGCTTTACGCAGAATTTCAAAAGGCCGCGGCGCAATCGGAAGGACGCATGACCGTCGAGAAACAAACGTTCGAGCAGGCGAAAGCCGCGCGTGTGCCCCAGCCTACGACGCTGACGAATATCGTCGCCACGTTGAAGGGGACCCAGGCGGAATCAGTAAATCGGGTTTACGTGGTGAGTGGCCATTACGATTCGATGTGTAGCAGCCCTACCGATGCAAAATGCGATGCGCCGGGGGCGAATGACGACGCGTCAGGCACGGCGGCCGTCTTGGAGATGGCGCGCGTCATGGCCAAATACAAGTTCGATGCAACGATTATTTTCATGACTGTTCCCGGTGAAGAGCAGGGTCTGCTGGGGGCGACCTATTTTGCCGAGCAGGCAAAGAAAAACAACATGGACATCGAAGCGATGTTCACCAATGACATCATTGGAAATTCGCTGGGCGGAAACGGGGTGCGCGATCCGCATACGGTACGAGTCTTTTCGGAAGGTGTGCCCTCGAATGAAACACCACAGGAGGCAACGACGCGACGAAGCGTCGGCGGCGAAAACGATTCACAGTCACGGCAGTTGGCGCGCTTTATCAAAGAGGTCGGCGAGCGGTATGTGCGGGGAATGAAAGTCTGGATGATTTACCGGCGCGATCGTTACGGTCGCGGCGGCGATCATCAGCCATTCCTCGAGCGCGGGTTCGCTGCAGTGCGTTTCACCGAGCCGAACGAAAACTATCAGCATCAACATCAGAATGTGCGCATTGAAAACGGAGTTCAATACGGCGATCTCCCGGAGTTCGATGATTTCAATTACATCGCCGATGTCGCCCGGGTTAACGCAGCATCGCTCGCCGCATTAGCTTCAGCGCCGGCGCGGCCGAAAACAGTCACATTTCCTACCAGCCTGTCGAACGATACTCCGATCAAATGGGACCCTAACAAAGAGCCAGATCTCGCAGGATATGAGATCGTCTGGCGTGATACGACCGCGGCCGTGTGGACCAACTCACGGCCCGTAGGCCATGTTCTCACCTTTACGATGAAAGGGATGTCGAAGGACAACTACTTTTTTGGTGTGCGCGCGATTGATAAAGAAGGCAATCGCAGTCCCGTTACTTATCCGCGGCCGTTGCCGCGCGCACCACGCACAAATCAGCCGACGACGACTGAACCTGGCACGCCGCCTTCCGACTAGTTAGCTGAAGATTCAAGTTTCCATCCCTAATGATTGTTTCCTGGTATCGTCAGAACATTCGCGATTTTGGACTGTGGCCGGCGACGTCGCTGCTGTGGCGCGTGATTTGGGGACGGGCTGTTGTGAAGGCAAGCAACGCTTTGTTGCCAAAGCGGTTTGAGTGTCCGTGTTGCGGTTGGGAGGGGCGACGCCTCTTCGATTACGTCGAGATGGGATATACCGCCCGAAACGCTTCCTGCCCAGAATGTGATAGCCATTCGCGACATCGCACATTTTTTCTTTGGCTCAGAGACCGCTACCAAATCGAGAAAGCAACGGGCACGGCCCTGATCTTCGCTCCTGAGCGAGCGCTGGAACCGCTTTGGAAAAAGGCGAAGGCAATGCGCACTGTTAAGCTCGACATTGAACCAAACCGGGGCGTCGATGTGATTGGCGATATCATGCAGCTCCCATTCAGTCCACAGTCAGCGGACCTAATCTGGTGTCATCATGTGCTGGATCAGGTGCCGGACGATCAAGTGGCGTTAGGCGAGTTGAAGCGCGTCTTAAAAACCCCGACCGGCGACCTGCTTATCTCTGTTGGCGAAAGCGCGTTGCCCACCACCCGGGAATTCGGTTTGTCAGACAAGGCTTTGTCGGGGAACAGGCGGGTTTATGGATCTGACTTTCCTGACAGACTGAGAGCTGCGGGCTTCACCGTACAGGTTTTGGATGGCGGTTTGAGTGAGGCGGACCGAAGCAAGTACGCCCTTAACAGCGAGCATTTCTATCTCTGCCGCAGGGATTAGATTAGTCGTAAGACTCGACCGTCGTGGATCTGTAGCGCGCGGAAAATGAAGGATCCCGCGACTCTTTACGGTCGGCACGAAACACTCTTCTGATTCTGGTAATCCACCGGGTCAAACCTGAAACCCGCGCCGCGAACGAAGGTACATCATCGTCACTGGCGATTATGGTGCGACTCAAGGCGTGAAGATTTACGTTTTGAGGGTTGGGGCCGCAGTCAGCGGCAATCGCACAAGAATATCCCGCCGAACCGGCTATTCTCGATATTTGCTCGGTCGTTTGACCGAACGGATAAGACAGCGCGACCTCGGCTTGCTGGGTATGGTTTCGCACTGCAGCTTGTGACTCCGATAATTCTCTCATCACATCCGGAAGCGAAAGGTCGGGAAGATGAGGATGCGCACAAGTGTGCGAACCAATGTCCAATCCGGATTTTGCCAATTCGCGAATTTCTTCCCAGGTTAGAAAGGACTCTCCGTTTGGCGGCAAGCTTCCATAAGCCCGGCCCGTTATGACAAAGACCGTAGCCGGCAGGTTCCGACGCATGAGATGCGGAGCCACAACAGTGGCGAAATCCTGGAAGCCATCGTCGAAAGTGAGTACTACCGCATGATTGGGCAACGCTCGGTTTTCACGCCTCGCGCGTTGAAACTCGTTCAGCGTGAGCACGTGATGGTATTTCTGCAGGTAATCGAGATGCTGCAGAAAGAGCGGCAACGGAATATGTTGTTTGTGGGGATCCGAATTGATGTGATGCTCGCTATCAATTACGCTGTGATAGCACAAGATCGGCACATGCTTTCGATTCACCCACGAAATTACACGGATTACCCGAGTTGAATGGAGAAGGGCAAAGAGAAACTTTTTCATGTTTCGCCAGGCTGCGTCTTCGGCATAGACGACAGCGCTCAACTTGTACGTCAGTCCGGCAAGGGACCGACGACAACTCTCTAACTTAAATTGTTCGGTGGGAAGGACGGCAGCTTACTACAAGCGGATAAAATTGACAAACAATGGTGCGTACCAGAGTTGCAGCATAATAAGACGGGTGCCGCGTTCTTGCCAACGCAGCACCCGCTCCAACAAGACTATTGGAACTCCGAGGAAGCTCTTTGCCCAAGACTTCGTTCGGATCTTGCCTTTAGACGAAGCGCTGGCCGCAATAGTCTTAAAAAATGAGCCGGCTCGGCGCTTAGCGCAGAATTTCGAGCAAAGAAAGGCAAATCGGCATGCCGGGAGCTGATTTTTGAGCATCGATGAAGCTATTTTCCCGACCGGTGGGTCTTTCTATGCGTCTTAATCGCAGTTAAAATGCGTATGCCGATGATGGAAGGAAGATAGTAATGACCAGGACCCAACCACATTTGATGCAAAATCATTTGGTAATCAGAAAGCTGATCGCGACGATCTCGATGGCGGCTTTGTTTGCCGGCACCGTGACGGCGGGCCTTAGTGCGCAGAGCATGAAACGCCGCGAAACGCAGTCGGTTACCAGACTCAGCGAAGATCAGCGCATTTTGCATGTGCTGAATCGACTCGGGTTTGGTGCGCGGCCGGGCGATCTGGAGAGGGTTAAGGCGGTCGGCGTTGATAAGTACATCGAACAGCAATTATTTCCTGAAAAGATTGATGATTCGGCAAGCGAAGCGAAGCTGCAGAATCTCGAAACCTTGCGGCTGACAACGGCTGAGCTTTACGAGAAGTATCCGCAACCGAATCAACTGTTGCAGCAACTCCAGCGGCGCAATGCGCTGCCGGCCGAGTTGGCGGCCGCACGCGACAACCGATCGAACGCTGCCGTCAAAGCCGGCGATCCCAATCAGCCAAAGACCGGCGAAGCGATGTCGGGAGAGATGCAGGGCCCAACCAGTGCGGCTTCACCCAGGCCCAACCTCCCCGCGAACGACACTAATCCAATGAACAATCCCCAGTATCGCCGAGCCGTGATGGAGTACTACAAGGAAAACAATCTGCGGCCGGCGCAGTTTTTGACCGGCGAGTTGCAAATGTCGCGCATCCTGCGGGCGGTTTACAGCGAGCGCCAGTTGCAGGAAGTGATGGTTGACTTCTGGACCAACCATTTCAATGTGTTTGCCGGCAAAGGCGCAGACCGATGGCTGTTGACTTCATACGATCGCGACACGATCCGGCCGCACACGCTCGGAAGGTTTTACGATCTGCTCGTGGCCGACGCGCAGAGTCCGGCGATGCTCTTTTATCTCGACAACTTTCAGAGCGTGAGTCCGACTGCCCAAACGCCGCAACAGCGACCGGGCGCGGCGCGTGGACCGCTCGCCGAGTTGAGGCGAATAGGAAACAATCCGCCGCAACAACCACCACCACAACAGCGTCGCGGTATCAATGAGAATTACGCGCGCGAGTTGATGGAGCTGCACACGCTCGGCGTTGACGGCGGCTATACGCAGAAGGACGTGCAGGAAGTGGCGCGTTGCTTTACTGGCTGGACCATTTTCGCGCCGCGCGGTGCGGGTGCTGCGGCCCAGGCGGTCGTCAATCCACGGCTGGCTGATCGGCTGCGGACAGACGCAGGCAAGTTCACCTTTAATCCTCGCGCGCATGACGACGGCGAGAAGGTCGTGCTTGGCCACAAGATTCCGGCGGGCGGCGGCATGAAGGATGGATTGATGGTGCTGGACATCGTTGCGCATCATCCATCGACGGCGAAATTTATCGCCACGAAACTCGTCCGGCGCTTCGTTGCCGATGATCCTCCCGCTGCTCTGGTCAACCGCGTCGCGCAGACATTTCTGAAGAGTGACGGCGACATTCGAGAAATGCTGCGGACGATATTCACCTCTCCTGAATTCAACTCGGCCTCAGCCTATCGTGCTAAGGTCAAACGGCCATTCGAGCTGGCAGTCAGCGCGGTGCGGACGTTGGGCGCCGACACAAATGGAGGCCCGCAGTTCCATCAATGGATTGCGCGCATGGGCCAGCCGCTCTACGGGTTTCAAACGCCGAATGGCTATTCCGACGTGGCCGAAAATTGGGTGAACACAGGTGCGTTGCTTGAGCGTATGAACTTTGCCTTAGCGT
>DATISD010000463.1:0-5885 GCA_035469005.1 Pyrinomonadaceae bacterium
AAGGCGATCGACTATCTGCTGAACATCAACAACGGCTATCGCGTGAATCTTGGCCGCAAGGTCCTGGTCATTGGCGGCGGCTTTGTGGCGTTCGACGCGGCCCGCATGGCTTTGCGGGCAGCGCTTGCAGGAGACGCGAGCAGCGAAGACGAAACGGGCCACGATGTGAAAACCGCTCTCGATGCGGCCCGCGCGGCAATTCGGGCCGGCGCAGTAGAGGTTTACATGGCGAGCCTCGAATCGTTCGAAGAGATGCCGGTGATGCGCACGACGCAAGGGCGCGAAGAGTTCGAAGAATCAAAACGTGAAGGGGTGCGTTTCCTGCCGCAGCGCGGCGCGAAGCGCTTTCTGGGAGAGAACGGCAAAGTCAAAGGCGTCGAGTTCATGGGAGTCAAGCGCACCTACGACGAAGAGGGTCGCTTCAATCCAGTCTACGACGACGAACTCAGTGAAACGTTCGACGCCGATTCGATAATTCTGGCGATTGGCCAACAAGCAGACCTCTCGTTTCTCAAACCGGAAGATCACGTTGAGCTAACACCTCAAGGAACGATCAAGGTCGATCGAGAAACGCTCGCTACTTCCGCGCCTGGTCTCTTCGCCGGAGGCGATGTGGCGTTTGGCCCCCGCAATCTGATCGAAGCGGTCGCTAACGGCAAACGCGCGGCGCTCTCGATCGATGATTATCTGCGCGGCGTCAAAACCGATCTGGTGGTAAATCTTCGCATCGACGAGCTGCCGACACGTTCATATAGACGGCCTGAAAATTACGAAAAGTGCGAGCGCGAAGCGCCGCCAACCATCTCGCTGGACCGCCGCACGGGCATCTCCGAAGTTGAAACCGGATACACCGAAGCCGAGGCCAGACAGCAAGCCGAGCGCTGCCTTTACTGTCACATTCAAACCATCTACGACGCCGAGAAGTGCGTGCTGTGCAATCGCTGTGTCGATATCTGTCCCGAATACTGTTTGAAGCTGGTGCCCCTTGAAGAACTCGATCTGGGGCCGGAAACGAAAGAGAGAATAATCGAGCAGAGCGGCGTCTCGTTGACTGGTCCACTGTCAGCGATGCTGAAGGATGACGAGAAGTGCATTCGTTGTGGGTTGTGCGCCATCCGCTGTCCCACCGACGCCATGACCATGGAGGTCTTTTACTATGAGGAGCAAGAAGTCAGCGCCTGAGAGTTCGGAGCTTCCTTCCCGCAAAGCGGAAACTCCGGACGAAGCCGCAAAGAACGGACGCACTGATCTGTCTCGGCGCAAATTGATTTCGCGCATCGGTCTGGGCGCGACGCTGCTGGCAATTGGCGGTCAGGCCTATGCGCTCTTTCGCTCACTCGTGCCGAACGTTCTCTATGAGAATCCGCAGCGATTTAAGGTCGGCACCGTCGATCAATTCAGTGAAGGCGCAAAGTTCATCGACGACAAGCGCATCTTCATCTTCCGCGAGAAGAATACCTTTCATTGCATCTCGGCCACCTGCACGCATCTCGGATGCACGGTGAAGATGCAGCGTCTGAATCAACCAAAATCGGTCAACGTTCGCGGACGGGTAATTAACGAGCAGGCCGAGTTCGCCTGTCCTTGTCATGGTTCGAAATATTACGGCGACGGGACGAATTATGCCGGGCCCGCGCCCAAACCGTTGCCTCATTTCAAATTAGAGATCGCGCCCGAAGATGGCCAGCTGGTGGTCGACACGTCACAGACTGTGCCGCAGGACTTCAGGTTGACCGTTTAGCAGAGGGCCCCGACGAGGAGACACTAACATGCGAAACAAATACGTGGTTCATTTATTAGCTGTATTGGCCGTTCTGTTTGGAATCCTGCTGCTTGCGCCTAACCATGCTCTTGCGCATTGCGACACCATGGACGGACCCGTAGTTAAAGCCGCCCAAAGAGCATTGTCAAAGAGAAACGTAAATCTGGTTCTGATTTGGGTGCAGAAAAAAGATGAGCCGGAAATCAGGCGGCGCTTCCAACAGACGCTCGCGGTACGCCGTCTCAACCGCGACGCCAGGGAACTGGCCGACAACTATTTCTTTGAGACAGTAGTTCGATTGCATCGGGCCGGAGAAGGTGAACCTTACACCGGCGTCGAGCCGGCCGGCACTGACCTGGGTCCGGTAATTCCGGTGGCCGACAAGGCGCTTCAAGAGGGTTCGATCCAGGCGCTGTTGAAGCTATTTCCCGCTCCGGCGAAGGCAGATATCGAGACGCGTTTTAATGATGCCATCGGCAAAAAGAGTTTCAACGAAAACGACGTTGAGTCGGGACGGGAGTACGTCAAAGCATACGTGACTTTCATGCACTACCTTGAACATCTCTACGAAGAGAGCACAAAGACCTAAACGGCGACGAGGGCGGGACTAGGCTTTGGGATTGACGATTTAGAGAGGGACCAATTCATGGTGACGAAAAATTCGGCCTGGGACTTGGTGAAGAACAAGAGCGCGACGTGGGAAAAGATCAAATGGACCTGGCGACCTGAAACCAGGCGTGAAGCCGGAGATTCAATTGTCAGGAATTTTCTCCTGCACTGGTTTCCCGCGAAAATAACTCGCGAGAGCCTTTCGTGGAATTATTCGTTCTGGCTAGGCACCATTTCGGCGGTTCTGTTTCTCATCCTCATTGTCACCGGCATCCCGCTCATGTTTCTCTACGTGCCGTCGGTCGAGCGCGCCTATCTCTCAGTCAAGGATCTGGAGTTCACTGTCTCTTACGGTTGGTTTCTGCGCGGACTGCATCGCATCGCGGCGCATCTGATGGTCGCGGTCGTCTTCCTGCACATGGTTCGTGTGTTTCTTACCGGCGCTTATAAGAACGGCACGGCGGTTAATCAGAACCGGCAGCTCAACTGGATCATCGGGGTAGTGTTGTTGCTGTTCACACTGCTGCTATCGTTTACGGGCTACTTGTTGCCGTGGGACCAGCTCGCTTATTGGGCCATTACGGTGGGAACGAACATCGCCTCATCCGCCCCGCTGGTTGGTGAGCCGATGCGGTTTGTTTTGTTAGGTGGACACACGATCGATCAAGGTACTTTAATCCGCTTCTATGTATTGCATTGCTTCTTCCTGCCGATGGGCGTGCTGCTGCTCTTCTCGTATCACATGTGGCGGGTCAGGAAGGACGGCGGACTCGCCTGTGTCGATCAGCTTTCGCTGGATCAGAAAAAAGAAAACATCGTGCCGATCAGGAGCAAGACTTACTCGCTCCTGGGAATAACCAGCGGGCGAACGGTCCACGTGGAAACGTCAATTGTTGACGAAGACAAACACACGGTGGCGTCGTCGCCGAACCTCACCAGACGAATCGTCATGGTGACGCTGGCGACGTTGGCAGTCGCGGCGCTTCTGACAATTTTCTTTCACGCGCCACTCGAAGAGGCTGCCAATCCAAATGTCACGCCCAACCCGGCGAAAGCGCCCTGGTACTTTCTCTGGCTACAGGAACTGGTCACGGACACCACCTTCACTATCGGTGGCCTCACGATAAACGGCGCGCTAATCGGCGGCATTATTTTACCGGGCATTCTGGTGGTTGCTGCGATTGTTTGGCCTTATCTCGACAAGTCGCCGGTGCGGGCGGTTGGCGTGTGGCTCGCGACTGAAAGGCGCAAACAGAACATCATTTTTCTCATCATCGTGGCCGCGATTCTGATCCTGACGATTGTTGGCACGTTCCTGCGCGGGCCGTACTGGAACTGGTACTGGCCGTGGCAAAGCTGGCCCACGATGCCGCGAAAATTTTAGGAGGAGCAGCGGTGATTTTCAGAAAAGGTGCTACCAAGAAGAATTCAGCTGAAGGAAATGCTCCTGGGCCCGGGATCGATTCCTCGGCTAAGCGATCGGCGTGGCGAAATATGTTCGCGCGCGATTCGCTGTTGCTCTACTCCTTCGGCGGCGTGGTTTTGGTCGTCACGGGATTGGTCTTTTGGAACTATTACACGCCGGAGTGGAAAGACTATCAGGATGAGTTTCGAGACATGGTAGCCAAAAAGCTTGGGCCTGATCGTGCCGCCCAGGCTCCACGCGGATTACAACAGATCTGGGTGAAGGATCTTGATCGCGTCGATCGATGCACAACCTGCCACGAGGGCATGGAGTGGAAGGGTTTGGACAGCGCACCCAATCCGTTTAAGTCCCATCCGCAGGAAATTCTCAAAAAGCATCCGCTCAACGAATTTGGCTGTACTGTTTGCCATGGCGGACAAGGTTATGCGACCGACATGGAAGCGGCGCACGGCTTTACGCGTGGCTGGGAAGACCCTCTCCTGGGTAAACAAGTCAGCGATCTCTATCTGATCAAAGATCGAAAAGCGATGATGCAGATGAACTGCAACGTCTGTCATCGCTACGATCGCGAAACTGCCGGCGCCGATTACTTAAATCAAGCCAAACAACTGGTCCAGACCAAGAACTGTCGCGCCTGTCACACGATCAACGGACGCGGCGGTGTGATTGGTCCCGATTTGACGTACGTCGGAGACAAATCGCCGGAACAGTACGACTACTCGCGCATGTTGGGCGTGAAAACGGCATTCGCCTGGCACGTCGCACACATCCAGAATCCGAAGTCACTGGTGCCCGAGACGGTGATGCCGAACTTTGGCTTCAACAGTCGCGAGGCGCAAGCGCTGGCGTTGCTGGTGATGAGTTGGCGGCGAGCCGACTTCCCAACTCGTTACTGGCCCAACGTAAAACTCGCCGAAACTCAGACTGCTGAAGAAGCAGAAAAAGAAAAACAAATGCTAAGCGGCGAAGGATCCTTTTTCGTCAAGAAGGGTTGTTTCGCATGTCACTCAGTCAGCGCTTTCGACATTAAGTCTCCTGCGGATATTGGCCCTGATCTTTCCTTTGCGGTTTCTGATGTCCAGAACCGCTTCGGTAAGACGCTGGAAGATTTTCTCGCCAAGCCCTCGGGGACCATGGCAGTCGTCTTGTCCACCCAGATTCAACTGACGGATGACGAAAAGAGAGAGGCGGTCGAAAAGCTCAAGACCGCCTATCAAAAGAAGATGGATCAGCAGGCGCAGGCGGCAAATCAGGCGCTGAGTAAAGCGATGGCGACGCCTACGCCGCCGAATAAAGCGACGCCGACGCCTCAGCCGCCGAAGAAATAAGGATTGCGAACCAGGAATGAAAAGTAGTTAGCAGGGATTCGCAAGACATATCAGCGCGTAGCGGTGCGATGAACTTAGACTGGCCTTTTCAGGGCCGGGAGGCCAAGCGCCAGGCGAGAAGCGTCGCGTCAGCCACGATTGAAAATAAACGTGATTCAGCCGTCGCTGACGCGACGGAATGTTCGGGGACCGAGAGACCCCGCCTTGAAAGGGCGGGGCTAAAGTCAATGGCCGCTACGCGGCAGTTTCTAACCAGATCGACTCGGTGCTCAGGATTTATTCAGTTTCTCGAAAGGAGAAGCAATACGATGAAAGGCAATCATACAAAACTGACCTGGTTCGGTCTCGGCGCGCTCTGCGCGCTGATAGTGGCTGGGATTCTCGTCAGTTGCTCGAAGAAACCAAAAGTCGAACGTGGCGACGTAGCTGAAGCGGCCATCGCAACTTACGTGGCGCCGGGCGATACTGACGAGTTCTACATGTTCTATTCAGGCGGTCACTCCGGCAATGTCTATGTGGCCGGCGTCCCTTCGATGCGGCACATCTCTACGATTCCCGTCTTTTCTCCGTATTCGGGGACGGGGTACGGCTATGATAAAGACACGAAGCAAATGCTGGGCGCGTATACCTGGGGTGACGTGCACCATCCGGCGTTGAGCGAGACCAAAGGCGATTACGACGGCCGCTGGTTGTTTGTCAACGACAACGCAAACAACCGCCTGGCGCGGATTGACCTGCGCGATTTCAAGACCAAGCAGAT
>DATISD010000464.1:0-4174 GCA_035469005.1 Pyrinomonadaceae bacterium
GTGAATTCGAAAAGGTTGCATGGGTGCGCATGCCTCCGGCATGCTTCGTTATGTCGATCAAGCACGCTGGAAGCGTGCGTACCGGTTATCTGTAATCCCACTGCCGCACATCAACAAAATGTCCCGCGACGGCCGCGGCAGCCGCCATCGCCGGACTGACGAGATGAGTGCGTCCGCCGCGACCTTGCCGGCCTTCGAAATTGCGATTGCTGGTTGAAGCGCAGCGCTCCCCAGGCTGCAAAATGTCCGGGTTCATTCCCAGACACATCGAACATCCCGATTCTCGCCACTCAAACCCCGCCTCAAGAAATATCTGATCGAGCCCTTCGTTCTCTGCGGCGCGCTTCACAGTTTGCGATCCCGGCACAACCATAGCCCGGACTGATTCACTCACCCGATGTCCTCTGATGACTCGCGCCGCCGTGCGGAGGTCTTCGAGGCGAGAATTCGTACACGAACCAATGAAGACTCGATCGATCGCGATATCAGAAATCTTAGTTCGCGGTTTCAGTGCCATGTATTCGAGTGCGCGCTCAATCGCAGCGCGATCGACTTCGGCGCCGGCATCGTAAGGATCGGGAACGCTGCCATTGACTGACGCGACCATACCGGGGCTCGTTCCCCACGTGACGCACGGATCAATCGTCGTCGCTTCGATTTCGACAACCCGATCGAATTTCGCGCGCTCGTCGGACGTTAACGTCCGCCAGTACTCGACGGCATCTTCCCAAAGCGCTTCGGCCGGCGCGAAGCGGCGCCCCTTCAGATATGCGAGCGTTGTTTGGTCAGGCGCAATCATCCCGGCGCGGGCGCCGGCTTCTATGCTCATATTGCAAAGTGTCATGCGCCCTTCCATAGAAAGATTGCGCACGGCTTCGCCAGCGTACTCGATTACGTGCCCTGTGGCGCCGTCGGTACCGATCCGACCGATAATTCCCAGCGCGAGATCTTTCGCAGTCACACCTTCTGACAACCAGCCTTTGATCTGCACCAGCATCGTGCGCGGTTTGTTTTGCAGCAGGCACTGCGTGGCCAGAACATGTTCGACCTCGCTGGTGCCGATGCCGAACGCCAGCGCGCCGAAGGCCCCGTGAGTGCTCGTGTGGCTATCGCCGCAAACGATTGTCATGCCCGGTTGCGTCAACCCCAACTCGGGCCCGATAACGTGGACTATGCCCTGTTCGTCCGAGTTAATGTCGAACAGCGTGATACCAAACTCACTGCAATTAGCACGAAGCAGAGCCATTTGCTTGTCAGCGATCGGATCGAGGATCGGCAAGCTTCGGTCAGTTGTCGGCACGTTGTGATCGATGGTGCCGATTGTCAGATCGGGACGGCGGACGCTTCGGCCTGCCGCTCGCAATCCAGCAAATGCCTGTGGCGAGGTCACCTCATGAATAAGATGTAAATCGATGTAGAGCAGCGCCGGTTCGTCTCGCACCGCGCGCACAACATGTGCATCCCAAACTTTTTCAAATAGAGTGCGTGACATAAGAACTGCTGGTCGTCAGTGGTCATTTGGTGGTGGTCACCACTGATTACTGACTACTGAGGCTTGGCCTAAAAGTATATGAAAAAATGAAAACAACGGCCGCTTACACTGGGAGACGCCCTCGTCCGCAACGTGAGGGCAAGTACACTCAAGTATCGTGGAACATGCCCAGCATTCGCATTCACAGTCATTGCGGGCGAGGGCGCCCGCGCTCCCAGTATTAGCCCGCCTTCATCTCGCCTAATCACTTTTTGGGCAAAGCCGACTACTGGCTAAACGGCATGATAAGCATGGCGCATATCGGCAAATTCGGCGAGTGCTTCCGTAACCAGCTGTCCCATCTCATTGGTAGAAACGATGTGACCCAGGATGCCGTCAGCAATGTCGCGAGTACGATAACCGGCGGAGAGAACAGCTTGTATGGCGGCTTCAATGTCGGCCGCCTCATCTTCCAGTTGTGCCGTGTGACGAAGCAGCATTGCGGCTGAGGCAATGGCGCCCAACGGATTCGCAGCATTCCGACCGGTGATGTCCGGGGCTGATCCATGTACCGGTTCGTAGAGATCGACGGCGCCTCCCACCGTTCCGGATGCCAGCATGCCCAGCGACCCTGAAATCACCGCCGCCTCGTCCGACAAAATGTCGCCGAACAAGTTCTCGGTCAGAATCACATCGAATCTCTTCGGATTTGTAATGATATGCATCGCGGCCGCGTCCACGTAAAGATGATCCAACGCTACGGCCGGATAATCCGCAGCGACTCGGGTTACAGTTTCTCGCCACAGTTGTGAGGTCTCGAGCACGTTTGCTTTGTCGACCGAAGTGACTTTGCACTGGCGCTTCATCGCCGCTTCAAAAGCTACGCGCGCGACGCGTTCGATTTCGCCGACCGAATAACGCATCGTATTGAACGCAGTTGAATTCCCATTACGCATGATCCCGCGCGGCTCTCCGAAATAAAGCCCGCCCAGCAACTCGCGCACAAACAAGAGATCGGCGCCTTCAACGATTTCTCTGCGCAGCGGAGAGGCAGCGGCCAGCGCCGGATATGAAACGATTGGCCGCAGGTTAGCGAAGCCTCCCAGCGATTTTCGCAACAATAGCAGGCCCGCTTCGGGCTTTTCGGCAGGTGATAAGTGGTCGAATTCCGGAGATCCGATCGCTCCCAGCAACACTGCATCGGCGGCCAGACACGCATCCAGAGTGGCGCGCGGCAGTGGCGTTCGCGACTGTTTGATCGCCACACCACCGGCTGGGTGCTCTTCGAAGTGAAAGTTGTGACCTTGAATATTTGCGACTTCGCGCAAGACACGTACCGCCTGCTCAGTCACTTCGGGTCCAACTCCGTCACCCGGAAGAACAACTATTCTTAATTGCATATTCCCCTTGAGCTTCAATAAAACCTACGCGGCGGCTGACAGCGCACTCTCAGTTGAGATCAGCGAAATCAAATCCTGATCGTAAATGCACTTCTTTCGATCCGCCAACTCAGTAAACGATCGATAAGCCGCATCGAGTTCGTTTGCGTCGAGGACACATCCCAACTCTTCATAACGCAGCGCCAGCGCGTGCCGTCCCGAATGTTTACCAAGCACCAGTTCGTTGCTCGGCACGCCGACAGATTCGGGAGTCATGATTTCATAGCACAGCGGGTTGCTGATCACGCCGTGCTGATGAATGCCGGCTTCGTGCGCAAATGCGTTACGGCCGACGATTGCCTTGTTAGGCTGCACGCCAAACCCGATGATCCGTGACAGCAACTGGCTGGTTGAATAAATCTGCTGCGTGTCGATTTGATTTTTAAACGGCAGCCGATCAGCGCGCACACTCATCGCCATTACGACTTCTTCCAGCGAAGCGTTGCCGGCCCGTTCACCAATTCCATTTACAGTGCATTCGATTTGGCGCGCACCGGCAGCAACTGCCGCCAGACTGTTGGCGACCGCCAAACCAAGATCGTTGTGACAGTGAACGCTGATAGTAATGTCAGTTCGATCGCCCACGACACGCTCACGCACGGTTCGCACTAACTCGGAAAATTCATTGGGGAGAGTATAGCCGACAGTATCCGGCACATTGAGAATCGTTGCGCCTTCATCGACCGCGGCCGCAAACACATCGCAGAGATAACCAAAGTCGCTCCGGGTTGCGTCTTCAGCCGAAAACTCGACCTCTTCCGCGAAACTGCGCGCCATTCGAACTGCATTTCGCGTCATCTCGATCACTTCGGCGCGCGTCTTTTTTAGCTTGTACTCCAGATGAATGTCAGAAGTTGCGACAAAGGTGTGAATCCGGGGATGCGCGGCGCTGCGCAAGGCCTGGGCAGCGCGCAGGACATCCTGCGCCGCCGTGCGACACAATGCAGCAACGGTCACCTCGCGACATTCGGCGGCGACGGCCTTGACGGCGGCGAAATCGCCGTCCGAAGCGATCGGAAATCCGGCTTCGATAATATCAACACCCAGCGACTGTAGCTTCCGCGCCAGGCGCACCTTTTCATCCAGATTCATCGAGCAACCGGGCGATTGTTCGCCATCGCGCAAGGTGGTATCGAAGATTTTCAACCTTTCAGATTTCATGCCGTCCTCCGTCGAGCGATCCTGAAAAGCACCAAGCTTAAAGATGGGCCCACTCAAAGTCAAAGTTATAATTTCTATGAAAAGATAATGTTCTGTGATAGCA
>DATISD010000465.1:0-5644 GCA_035469005.1 Pyrinomonadaceae bacterium
GCCGGAAAAGGTTTTGCTGCGCCGCGCTGAAGTCCTGCGCAACACCGGCGTCGGTCGCATGGATCATTGGCCTCTGCTTATCGAGGTCGCTTTGTGACGCTCGACAGACTCGGCTTTGCGCAAAAATCGATCAAAACGAACGGACGAAGTTACCGAACCGCGAGCGGTAGCGAGCGGGATAAGGACGCAAGCTGGGAGATTCGGTTAAATCGGTTTCGGTGCAATAAGTGAATTCCGTGCGGTAAAAACCTAGCGTCTTGATCCCGCTCGCTACCGCTCGCGGTTCTGTATCGCGCTACGTTGGCGGCGAATGCCTGGCTGACTTTTGTGCAACGCCAACCTAAACCGAGTCATCTTCTTTATGAAGCAAGTGGTTACTGATCCCGATCACGGTCGTCATCGCTTTTTAACCTTCAATCGCCCCTTCACTAAGGCATCGTACTTCACTACAGATTTTTGGATTGGAAGGTCCTGGCCTCAGGTAACTCAGCACTGCCGAGCGGCGTCTTAGCAACTAATAACCCGTAGACTGAAGTTTGGGCACGAATTAACAATAGTCAGGAGCGGCGTCCGGTATA
Organism: Pyrinomonadaceae bacterium; assembly: GCA_035469005.1. Classification (GTDB taxonomy): domain Bacteria; phylum Acidobacteriota; class Blastocatellia; order Pyrinomonadales; family Pyrinomonadaceae; genus UBA11740. The sequence continues at coordinate 579 of DATISD010000465.1, forward strand.
ATGATCGACCTCTGATGTGATGAGATCACTCGCGCGGTTACTGTTCGGACACGAGCGGGCCGTTTTTACTAACGGCCAGTTTGGTTTCGACGTGCGTCCGCGAGTGTGGCTGCTCATTCTGTTGGCAATCCTCCTCGGCGTCTTTATCTACTTTGTTTATGTCCGGCCCCGTCTGCGCGTTGCCAGACGCACGACCGTCATTCTGGCCACACTCCGCACCGCACTTATCGCTCTTGTAATCTTTATGCTGTTGAAGCCGGTGGTCGTCGTGTCGTCGGTGGTTCCGCGCAGCAGTTATGTTGCCCTGGCGATTGACGACTCGCTCAGTATGAAACTGCAAGACACGCCGGGGCGCGCGACCCGCCTGGACTATGCAAAGCAAATGCTGCTCGCGCCGCAAACTTCCGGCCAGAGTTCTTTCATCGCCCGTCTGGAGGAGAAGTTCAAGACGAACCTGTACGGATTTTCCGGCGAGGTGGTTGGCGTTTCTGATGGCAATACTCTTTATGGCGAGGGTCGCACGACGGACCTTACGGGCGCGCTCGATGAGATCGCGAAACGATCTTCGGGCATGCCGCTTTCCGCGATCGTGTTGGCGACTGATGGTGCGTCGAATGTGTCGCGCGACCTCAGTGCCACGCTGAGAGAATTGCGCGCGCGTGATGTTCCGGTCTTCACCATCGGAGTAGGTGATACCGCGCGGTCTCTGGACGCAGAGCTGACGCGGATGAACCTGCCGCGCCGCGTGCTGGTTGGTTCCCGAGCGAACATCGAAGCGTTTGTCAGCCTGAGTGGTTACGGCGAGACGAAAGTTTTGATCAGCGTCCGCGAAGATGGACGCACGATTAAGACTGAAGAGTTCAACCTGCGCGGCAATGACACGCAGGCGGTCAACCTGGAGATTATTCCTTCGAATCCAGGTTTCCATCGTTACACCGTCGAAATCACGCCGCTTGATGGCGAAGTCACGATCGAGAACAACAAGCAGGAGGCGATGCTTGAAGTAATCGAAGGACCTTTGCGAATCCTCCACGTTGAAGGCGAGCCCCGCTGGGAACTCGGCAAGATTCGAGAATCACTGAACCCGACAGAAAAGAACGTTACGCTCGTATCGCTCCAGCGCACCGGCGAAAATAAATTCTATCGCCAGGGAATTGGCGGGCAACAAGAGTTGGTTAGTGGCTTTCCCAAAACCGAGGAGGAACTCTTTGCTTACGATGGTCTGGTGCTGGGTAGTGTCGAGGCGAGCTTCTTTACTGCCGACCAGCAGCGCAACATTGAGGCTTTCGTGGCGCGGCGGGGCGGAGGACTACTGGCGCTTGGCGGCCGCTTGTCGTTCGATGCCGGAAAATATAAGGGGACGCTGGTTGCTGATTTGCTTCCGCTCACGCTCGAGGGCCGGAATGTCGACGACAGCGAGTCTTTCGCTCCAGTCTACAAGGCGCAGCTTACCGGCGCTGGTCAGGTGCATCCGATAACCCGCCTCAACGAGGATCGCGCTCTCAGCCAAAAGACATGGAATGAGTTGCCGCCCATATCAGTTTCCGAAGGCTTGAAAACCGTGAAGCCAGGCGCAACGGTTTTGCTGGAAGCGAAACGCGCGGGAGCATCTTCACCGACTGTGCCGCTGCTCGCGCTACAACGGTATGGGCGCGGCCAGACGCTGGCGTTTACCGCGACTGATACCTGGCGGTGGCGGATGAGAATGGATTCGAAGAGTAATGCGCACGAAACTTTCTGGCGCCAGTTGCTCCGCTATCTCGTCAGTGGCACTCCGAACCAGATTGAAGTGGGCGCCGAACAGGACGTCTATGTGATCGACGATACGGTGCGAGTGGTAGCTGACATTCGCGACAAACATTACAACCCGGTGAACGATGCGCGGGCGACAGCTCGCATCACGAAGCCGTCCGGAGCGACGCTCGACGTGCCTTTGAAATTCACCAGCATTAACGATGCGAATGTTTACACGGGCGAGTTCAAAGCGGACGAATTGGGCCAGCACGGCATCGAACTCATCGCGACCAGCAGCAGCATCGGACAAGCCGGCGCGAAATCGACTGTGTTGGTGAGTGATCTCAACCGGGAGTTCTACAGCGCGGCACAGAATAGCGATCTATTAAAACGGATCGCGGCTGAAACCGGGGGAAAGTATTACCAACTGGGCGACCTGCAATCTTTGCTCGACGACCTGACATACCGGAAGACACCTTATTCAGAGCGCGTAACCAAGGATTTGTGGGATATGCCGATAAATTTTTTTCTGATCGTGGGCCTGCTCAGTGCTGAGTGGTTTTTGCGAAAGCGGGAAGGTTTGGCGTGAGAGAGAGCTAGCCCGCGAAGCGGGCGACAGCATAAAGCCCGGGGTGAAGCGAAGCGGAACCCCGGGATAGCGATACAGATAAGATCCGAGCCCGCGAAGCGGGCGACAGGCGCATTAGATCGATTTGAATCTGGATGGCTAGTTTTAGGTTTCAAAACAGAGCGCCACACGCTATCGGCTGCCGCCCGCTACGCGGGCTGAAATATTGTGTGGCGCGGAGTTCCCTGGGGCTTGCGCCCCAGGCTTTATGCTGTCGCCGGCTTCGCCGGCTCAAGGCATTGGTTGCTGCGGCCGCCATGATGCTGATTGGGTCATCTCCTGTTTTCGCGCAATCGAAAGAAAACTCTTCAACCGCGGCTCAATCAAAGACCGCTGCCGTTCCTGATCCAAATAAGTACGCCCTCATCATCAACGGCGCCAGCGGCGAAGCGGGATATGCAAAACAATTCGAACAATGGACGGCATCTCTGCGCGCGGCGCTGTTGGGACGGTTTGGTTTTGCCAAAGATCGCGTGAAGCTATTGACTGAAAAACCTACTGACTCGACAACTGCTCCGGCTACTGCCGAAGAAGTTAAGAAGGCGTTCGCTTCACTGCGCACCGAACTCAATTCCGATAACGTGCTTTTTGTTTTTCTGATTGGTCACGGGTCATTCGACAAGGAAGCGAAGTTCAATTTGGTTGGGCCAGATCTTTCCGCCGGCGAATACAACGCGTTGCTCTCGTCGCTGCCAACCCGGCGCGTGATTGTTTTCAATATGGCCAGCGCCAGCGGCGAATTCATTAAACCTCTGGCGGCCAAAGGACGAATAATCGTCACAGCGACGCGGAGCGGACAGGAAACCAACGCCACCAGATTTACCGAGTACCTGCTCGTCGCACTCCTGGCGGCAGATGCCGATGCGGATCAGGATGGTCACATCTCAGTGCTGGAAGCATTCAACTATGCGAATCGCTTGACAGCAGAGTTTTATGCGCGCGCCGGCCGGCTGGCAACTGAACACGCGCTGCTGGAGGACAACGGAGACGGAGTTGGTCACCAAAAGCTTGAAGGCGGCGATGGATTGCTGGCGCGGGCGACCTATCTGGACTCGTTGAGCGTTGAGCAGGCAGCAACCAATTCGGCGATTGCCAAACTCATGCGCGATCGCACGCGACTCGAAGCCGAGATTGCGGAACTGATTGCCCGCAAGAAGGACCTGGCGGAAGCAGAGTATGAAGCCCAGCTCGAGAAGCTCTTCATCGAATTGGCAAAGGTGAATCGCGCGATTAAGCAGGGAGCCGTTTCGCCGACGGAAGAGTGATGAAAAATGGTACGCACGCCTCTGGCGTGCCTTTAGCTTATTTGATCGATTCGGCGCAGCACGCCGGAGGCGTGCGTACCGAGCTTAAGAGAAAAGCGTTGACCGGGAACTATAAATATTTCGCGCCTGATGGCGCTCAGAACCCCGTGGGATGCCGGCGTTTTGTGGCGGGCATCTCTTGCTGTGTTCTGATCGCTGCTTTCATTTGGAGTGGCCTGTTTCCCCGCGCCTTAGCCCAGTCCCAAACTGATGATTTGCCCGGTGTGGCAGAAATGAAAAAAGGTGATTACGAGAACGCAATCAAGCTTCTGACTGCACGGCTGGCGACAAATGCAGATGACGCCGAGGCTGAGAAGAGCCTGGTCCGCGCTTACCTTGAAACGGGACGTTACCTTGAGGCCGAAACTGCAGCGAAGAAGTTCCTGCTAAAAAAGCCCGCAGCCGCCGGCGTCCGCCACGAACTGGCCGAGGTGTACGCGTCGACCGGACGATACGCCGAGGCAATTACTGAGTTTGAGCGCGCCGGGACCGATGCAGGGAAATCTCCGGCCGAAAAGTTGTCGAGCGATCTGCGTCGCGCCGAACTCCTCGAACTCACCGGCCAGGAGGATCGCGCGCGTCCAATATTTGAAGCGTTGGTTGCCTACTACAAAGACAAGCAACCGAATACTGCCGCGGAACTGACGGCCGTGGGCCGAGCGTTGGTGCACCTCGAAAGATACCAGGACGCGAACGACGTTTATCGCGAGGCGATCGAAGCTGATGCCACCTGGCTCGACGCCCAACTGAGCGCCGGCGAACTTTTCACTGATAAATATAACTATGGCGACGCGGCCCAGTTTTTTGCCGACGCGCTCCAGGTCAATCCCAACAGCGCACGCGCGCTGGTTGGCGTGGCGCGGAACAAGCGAATCGACGGTGGCGAGGAAACTTTCAACGCTCTCACGCGCGCGTTGGAGATCAATCCCAATTTGGTGGGAGCGCTAACATTTAAAGCCGGTGTTGAGTTGGAAGAACGCGATTATGTTCAAGCCACGGCCGACATTGAAAAAGCTTTCCGTGTCAATCCGCGCTCGCTCGACGCTCATGCGGTAAAAGCAGCGATGCTTTACCTTCAGGATCGTGACTATGAACCGGAAGTGGCCGCCGCGCTGACTGTCAACCCGCGCTACGGATTGATTTTTAGCGTGTTGTCGCACTACGCGACTATGACTCGTCGCACGGCCCAGGCGGCAGCTTTTGCCAAACGAGCAATCGAAATTTCTCCGCGCCTTTGGTCAGCGCATCTGGATTTGGGGATGGCGTTGTTACGGCTCGGCCAGATGCCGGGAGGGCGCGCCGAAGTTGAGAAATCATTTCAAGGCGATCCTTACAACGTCTGGGCCAAGAATACTCTCGACCTGCTGGACGCGATGAAAGACTATCGCGAGACAAAGCAT
>DATISD010000466.1:0-5619 GCA_035469005.1 Pyrinomonadaceae bacterium
ACACTAATACGCCCGACGAGGCAATCGCTTTGCTCGCCGGATCCACTGAGCACGCCTCGCTGATCGAACTTATCACTCTCAACCAACAGCGTCTGATTCGCTCGCCGGCAATCATCGACGCCGTCCTGCTGAATCCGGCGCGCACAGCCGAAGCCGAACGGCGGGCAAGAGAGACCCGGCGTGAATTCTTTGAGAAGGAACGCGGAGCGCGCCAAATCGCCGAAGAATTGCGTGCGCGTGGGAATGCGGCGGCGGCGGAGTTTTTTGAAACGGCTGACCTGTCGACGGCTGAAGGCCAGATGTCCATTGACGATGCTTGGCTGATCGCTCAACACATCGAAGTATCTGATGTCGATATCGACGATTCGTGGTTAGCGAGGGAGTTCATCGAAGAGACGCCCGAACAAATAGCTGCCAATTTACAGGCAGTGCTTAATGCCGAGCGTCTGGAAGGCGAGATCTCCCCGGAACGCATTTCATTGATCCGCAAGATCATGTTTATGACTGTCAAAGACCGCGTCAAACTCGCGATTAAGGGTGATCGAGAAGCGCGCGGCATTTTGATTCGCGACTCGAACAAAGTGGTCGCGACCGGCGTCATCCACAATCCACGGATATCGGATCAGGAAATTGAAAACATTTCCGCGATGCGCACGGTCTCGGACGAGGTTCTACGCTTAATTGGCAACAACCGCGCGTGGGCCCGCTCGTATCCGATCATTCACAACCTCGCGCGCAATCCGCGCACACCGATGGCGACGGCGGTGCAAATTCTGTCGCGGATTCGCACTAAAGATTTGAAAGCAATCACGCTAAACCGGAACGTGTCTGAGGCTGTGCGGCGTCAGGCTTATCGACTTTCTGAAATGCGCGGCCCAAGCGGTTGACGTTGGTTGAGGCCTAACTGTCACAGAGCTGTTACAATTTTCTGACTTTTCGCTTGACGGATAGTGCGGGCAGGTGTACTTTGAGGCTTGTTCCAGGTGTTTGATAACAGGTTGGCAAGGTGAAGCCTTCAAAGGCAGTCGAGTTTGAAGCAACGTGGCAGCTTTCATTTTTTTCGCCACAGACTTTATACCGCCGTCAAAAATAAGCACCACCTTTTAAGTACAGGATCGCCATCAGCGACGATTCTCAAGTCTGGCCAAGCCACCCCTGTGACCCGATCCTACCCTGATCTTATTCGCCCCGTTGATTCGCAAGAGTTGGCGGGGCGCAACTCTGTTCGCTTGAAACTTGAAACTCGAAACTCGAAACTCTTCAGTCACATCGCCAACCCACCATCAACCTGAATCACTTGCCCGGTGATATAGCGCGCATCATCAGATAGCAGGAAGCAAGCGATGCGGGCTACTTCGTCGGCTTCAGCAAATCGGCCCAACGGAATTTGCGCGCGCACCTTTGCCTGGTAAGTCTCATCGAGCGCGTTGGCCATGTCTGTCGCCACCATTCCCAACGCCAACGCATTGACGGTCACCTTGCGGCTGGCAACTTCGCGCGCCAGCGCTTTCGTCAATCCGATCATCCCGGCTTTCGAAGCAGAATAGTTCGATTGACCGGCCATGCCGACGACTCCGCTGATTGAAGTGATGTTCAGAATCGACCCGCCTTCCTCCTGTCGCAGCATCACCCGCAAAGCGGCCTTCGCAAAATTCCACGCGCCTTTGAGGTTGGTATCGATCACCGCATCCCAGTCTTCTTCTTTCATGCGCAAAATTAAGGTATCGCGCACGATGCCGGCGTTGTTCACGAGAAAATCGATTCGGCCAAACGCATCTTTGGTTTGCTTCACCATTTCCGCTGCCGCTTCTGTTTTGGCGACGTCACCCTGCGAAGCCAACGCGCGGACGCCAAGCGATTCAATTTCCCTTATTAGCGAATCGGCAGCTTTCGCGCTCTTCGCATAATTGAAAGCCACATCAGCGCCGCGCCGCGCCAATTCCAGTGCGATCGCGCGACCTATTCCACGCGTAGCGCCGGTGACAATCGCCGCTCGGCCGGCGAAATTCTTTTCTGCAACACTCAAGAGTTATTCACCTCTGGTTGATTTAAGCAGTCAGGTTTGAAATCGTCACGCAATATACCAGAGCTTCGATTCGTCGAGGAAGCAAGGCGCGCGCGTTTGCCGATAACGCGCTTATGCTGTAAAGATTTCAAAAGCGCATTCCAAATTCCGGGCTAATGAATTGACCGCGGCGAATGCGTGTATTCAACACAAAGCAGGAGGATACGTGAAGTTAATCGTTCTCGGTGCGGGGTACGCTACCCGCCTTTACCCGCTGACGCTAAATCAGCCAAAGCCTCTGCTGCCGGTCGCCGGCAAGCCGATGCTCGAACATGTGCTTGATAATCTGAAATCATTAACGAACCTCGATCATATCTATGTCGTCACGAATGCCAGGTTTGCCGGTCACTTTCAAAGCTGGGCCGATGCGTATGCGACCACACATGAAGGTGCACCGATCACCATTATTAATGACCAGACGACGGACGAAGCGAGCAGGCTCGGCGCGATTGGCGACATCGATTTGGTGCTGACGCAAGAGCAAATAGACGATGATGTCGTAGTCGTAGCCGGTGACAATCTCTTTAGTCAAAGCCTCGAACAATTCGGCGAATTCTGTAGCATGTGCAGCGCGCCCGTTTTAGCCGTTTATGATGTCGGTAATCTCGAAGAAATCAAAAAGTACAACGCCATCGAGATAGACAATACTGATCGAATTACGTTTTTTGAAGAGAAGCCGGCGCAGCCGAAAAGCACGCTGACCGGGATTGGGCTCTATTACTATCCGAAGTCCGCCGTGCCGCTGATTCGGCAATACGTTGAAGAGGGCAACAACCCCGACCAGCCGGGACGGCTCGTTCAGTGGTTATACCCGCGAGTTCCATTTTACGTCTGGCGCGTGCCGGGCATTTGGTACGATGTCGGTTCGAAAGAGACCCTCGAAGAAGCGAACCGAATCTTCTCCGGCGAGACCACCCTTCAATAAAACAAGGAAAACGTTTGTATGCTCGATTTGAATTACGTTAGAGACAATTTTGAAGCCGTGCGTGCCGGTTTAGCGAAACGCGGCGTGGCCGCCAGCGCGCTGGAGGATTTTGCGCAGGCCGACGAAGAGCGCCGTCGCGCGATCGCCGAGTCGGATCGCCTCAATGCAGAGCGGAATGCTTCGAGCCGCGAGATTGGTTCGTTGATGAAAGCCGGGAAGCGTGAAGAGGCCGAAGCGCGGCGCAAAACAGTGGGCGATTTGAAGGAGCGTATCGCGGAATTGGAACGCAAACGTGACGAGACCGAAGCCCGCATGCGTGAAATGCTCTCGACGCTGCCAAATATTCCTCACGACAGCGTGCCGGTCGGAAAAGATGAATTGGCTAATGTCGAAATTCGCCGCTGGGGCACGAAACCAGAATTTGATTTCGAGCCCAGGGACCACGTCGATTTGGGTACCGCACTCGGCATTCTTGATCTCGAACGGGCGACTAAGATTGCCGGCGCGCGCTTTGCCATTCTCAATGGCGCCGGTGCGCGGCTGGAGCGCGCCCTGATCAATTTCATGCTCGAACTACATACGCGCGAGCACGGCTATCGGGAAACACTGCCGCCTTTTATCGTCAATCGCGACGCGCTGTTCGGCACCGGACAACTGCCGAAATTCGAAGAGGATCTTTTCAAGCTTGAGGACGAACGCGGCTTTTACCTGGTACCGACGGCCGAAGTGCCGGTCACGAATTATTATCGGGACGAGATTCTCGAGGCTTCGCAGCTACCGATGAAGTTTGTTGCTTACACGCCCTGCTTTCGCTCAGAAGCCGGCAGCTATGGCAAAGACACCCGCGGCGTGATTCGTCAGCATCAGTTTGAAAAGGTCGAAGTGGTCAAGTATTCACTGCCGGAGAGTTCGTATGACGAGCTCGAGTCACTGACGCAGGATGCCGAGAAGGTCTTGCAACTGCTGGGCATTCACTATCGCGTGGTGGCGCTCTCCAGCGGAGATCTGGGATTTGGCAGCGCCAAAACTTACGACATTGAGGTTTGGCTGCCATCGCAAAAAGCTTTTCGTGAGATTTCTTCGTGCTCGAACTACGAAGCATTTCAGGCGCGGCGCGCCAATATTCGCTTTCGGCGCGCGGGTGGATCAAAACCTGAATTCGTCCACACCCTCAATGGCTCAGGTTTGGCAGTCGGCCGGACCTGGCTCGCGGTGTTGGAGAATTTTCAGCAAGCGGACGGTTCGATCGTGATTCCCGAAGTGCTGCGGCCTTATATGAATGGGCTCGATCGAATTACGTCCGTAGAGTCCTGATTGCGCCTTTCTCTGTGCCTCGGTGAATTCTCCGTGCCTCTGTGGTGAAGCGTTTTCCGAGATAATTCACCACAGGAGTCACAGAGGTAGGCACAGAGACAGAGAGTAACTGCCGCAGTACCATCTCACTTGCTTATCGCCGCGACAAATTTGACGGACCTCGCGTATTTGCCGTCGGTTAGACCGCCTTTGTCTTCATCGCTGCCTTTCACGATATCGTTTTCAATCACGTAATCCTTCAGTGAGGGTGATTTGCTCTCCTGATATTGGCCGGGATGATACCTGACCCAGTAACCGTCTTTCATGATTGCGTATTCGAGGCCGCGGATTTTACCGTCGAGCAGCATCGTTTGATCCTTTATTTCTTCGGCCAGAGCTTCCGGCGGAATCTCCTTGTCCGTGAGCAGAATGACTACGCTCTCTTCGCCAAAACGTTGCGCCCGGCCGGCGTAAGCATACTTTAAGGTGACGGTTTCGCCTTTGGCTGTGTAGCTGCCACTGGCTTCGCCAACTTTCAGCGCCCCTGGTTCGGTCTGGGGCTTCGCTGTTTCAATGGATTTTGCCGTTTCAGTCTGGCGAGTCGTTGCTCCCGGCTGACTGTTGGCGTTGGACTGTGTCGAACGCTTAGCCGTGCAGGACCAGGCCATCAATAAGCCGGCTACCAGCAGCAATCGAATTATGTTAGTAGGTTGAAACATTATTCCTCCAGAATCTGATTAAGATAAGGTCTTAAACGCGCGCTCATACGCCGCGATGAAATTCGGATCCCGCCGCCTCAGTGTTTCATGATCTATGCGCCCGCTGCGCGTCATCAATACGTAAGCCAACTCGATTGGCGAAAGATGCATGTACGTTTTCGCGTTTTCAAACCACAACATGCTTTCCTGCGCCGCGGCTTGATACGCTCCGATGATCGGTTTCCGTTCCGTTTCAAAATGGCGCAAGGCGTCGCCTACGTCTGCGGTGTGATTGAAACATTGCGCCAGCGCGATGGCGTCCTCCATCGCTAATTTGGTGCCCGAGCCAATCGAGAAGTGCGCGGTGTGCAGCGCGTCGCCGAGTAATACGACGTTATCGAAATACCAATTTGCGTTCCTGACCAGCAGGAAGTTGATCCATTTCGAATTATTAGAGAGCAGCTTATGCCCATCCAAGTCTCTGGCAAACACTTTCTCAAGATAAGCGCGCGTTCCATCATCTGACATGCCTGCGAAGCCGGCAACCGCCCAGGTTTGCGGATCGCATTCGACGATGAAAGTACTGGTCGTTGCGTCGAATTTGTAAGAGTGCGCCGCAAACACACCGGCTGCCGTTT
>DATISD010000467.1:0-1540 GCA_035469005.1 Pyrinomonadaceae bacterium
CACGTGGGGAAAACTGAACGTCGAGACTCCGCGGTTCGTGGTCGAATCTGACGCGACAATCGTTGCGCCGTTGGTTTTCGCGAAAGTTTTAGGCTGGTAGCAGCCAGGGCGGCCAGCGCGTTATCGATTCGATGGCGTAAGGCAAGCTTTGAACCGAGGATATGCAATGCTTTACGTGGTGGCGACGCCGATTGGCAATCTGGGCGACATCACCTTGCGGGCTCTTGAGGTCCTGAAGGGTGTTGACGTTGTGGCGGCGGAAGACACGCGGCATTCCGGCTTACTGCTAAAACATTTCGAGATCAAAAAGCCCTTTGTCAGCTACCACGAACATAATGAAGCGGCGCGCACAGCCGAGTTGGTCGAGCGCCTTGCCCGAGGCGAAAACGTTGCGTTGATTACAGACGCTGGCACGCCTGGTCTTTCCGATCCAGGGCTGCGCCTTATTCGCGAATGCATTAATCGCGAACTGCCGTTTACGGTCGTCCCCGGACCATCGTCGATTCTGGTCGCTCTGCTCGGTTCCGGATTTTCGACCGGGAAATTTTCGTTCCGCGGATTTCTTCCGGTAAAAAGCGGCCGACGCGAGCGCGAATTGCGGGTAGCAGCTGAACGCGATGAGACGACGCTTTTTTTTGAATCTCCTTACCGGCTTCCTAAAACCCTTAACGCCTGCAGTACCATCATCCCGGACCGCCAACTGTGCATCGCACGTGAGGTGACAAAGAAATTCGAAGAATTCCGTCGCGGCACTGCTGCCGAACTGCTTGCACACTACGAGGCACATCCGGCGAAAGGCGAAATCGTACTCGTCGTCTCTGCCACGTCGTCTAACGCCAGATCTTCCATTGGGAGAAATTTTCCTCCGGCTGAAAGCCAGAGAACACCGTAGCCCAGGGCAACGCCCTGGGTGAGATGGTTCAAATAAATTGCCGCCGTGAAGGGGCATGCCAAAAATCCCGCGCTGGTTTTGCTTTGCCCCTTCAGGGCGAGCGTTTCTCTTATCCGGTAACTCACGGCGTGGCTTTGGGCTACTATGTGAGTTAGGCTTTCAGCGCACAAAATCCAACGCGCAAAGCTGAGGAACGAAGCTACGACAAGTTGCGCGAATAAAGATATCGCAACCGCCGTCGAATCCGGTCCCCGAAATCAGCTAAAAGTGATGCGTTCCGATATTGCCACTGCCGAAAGATTCACAACTGGTTGGCGTCCGGTGGCGTTTGCCGTTTGTCCTGAGCTGCCCATCGCGATAACTCAACCAATTTGGAAACGCTGGCGTGGCGACGGGACTTTCGCGAGCAGACTGGGCAGCTTCTGCGATTGTCAGTTGATGACCCGCCTGCCACGGTTCCTGACGCCATTGGTCTCGGGATGCGCCGTCACGCTTTTGCAGATGATAATGGCGGTGGCTCTACTTGCTCCAGAAAAGCCGATCAGCGAGCGCTACTCCGCGTTAGTTCAACACGATAGCTATTGGTTCATGAACATTATCGATCGCGGATATCAGACCATTATCCCCCCTATCGATCACAAAGTGATG
>DATISD010000468.1:0-3148 GCA_035469005.1 Pyrinomonadaceae bacterium
AATATAAAGTGGATCCCTTGAGCGTGTACTTCGAAAAACGCCTCGAGTAATCTCATGTCAGAAACATCTGCCAGACCGGAACCAGGCGGATTCTTCATTCGCGACGCACGACCCTCCGACTCCGAGGCGATCAATCAGTTGTGCGTGGAAGCGTTTGTGGAATTTCGTACCACGATCGGCGAAACAAACTGGCAACGGCTGCGCGAAACGCTTTCACGAGCGTCTGACTTATTCAACGAAGGTGAACTTATTGTGGCTGAAGATTCATCGGGTGTTCTGGGTGTTGTGCTTTATTTGCCTCACGCTCGTACAAACGAGCGGAACCTTTCAGGGAGGACCGCGGTGATGCGCACGCTGGCGGTTTCCCCGTCGCATCGCGGAAAAGGAATCGGGCACGGCCTCACTCGCGAATGCATCGACCGCGCGCGGAAAGACGGGGCTGACACGATCGCGCTTACGACCGCTGAGATGATGACCGTTGCGCGCCCAATGTACGAGCGTATGGGATTTATCAAAGAATCAGATTTGGGAGAGAGATTCGGAGTAAAGCATGCGCGCTACGTTTTGAGGTTGAAATGATTATGAAGTCAGTGCCGGAAGCGGTAGCTACCGGGTCGCCGCTGGTTGCAAGAATCCGAGATTGCCCGACTTTACCCGGTCGCTATCGCTCCCGTACTGACCTCGTCTCAATGAGAAAACACCTACCCTCGACCCACTAGTCTCTCAGCCTCCCAATCGTTACAATTACGAAATGAATTGTCCGGTTTGCAAATCATCCGAGCTCATTACTAAAGAACTTGAACCGAATCTTTCTTCGCGGCAATGTCCGAGCTGCCACGGAAACTGGATTGACGGCAAGCAATACTGGAACTGGGTTGAACGACACGGCAGCGACGCGGCTGAACGCGTGCATGCCACGGAAACCCTGACGCTCGCTGAGCCGGGCCTGCCGATCGATTGTCCCGAGTGCCGGTTTCGCATGTTCAAGTATCTCGCCGGCCGTGGGCTGCCTTTCACGATCGATCATTGTCATGGGTGCAAAGGAATTTGGCTCGACGGCAACGAATGGGAGGCTTTGCGCAAGCGGAACCTGCACGACGATTTGAATCTGATGTTCACTTCATTTTGGCAAACAGAAGCGCAAAGACTCGCGCGCAAAAAGAAAATGGAGCAGATCTATACGAGCAGGTTCGGCGCAGAAGACTACGCGGAGATCAAACGGATCCGGTACTGGCTGGAAGGTAAGACCAATCGCGAAGAGTTGATCGCTTACTTGATCGACAAAGATCCATATAATGTTTGAGAGGAGTGCGCCATGGCCGAAATAGATCAAACAAAACTCTGGTATCAGCCGAACCTCGACGTGTTTCTCAATCGCTGGTTTGCCGATTACGAGGCCGCGCGCGCGGCCCTCGACAGCGAAGGGGGCTTCTTATTTCCCTATCAAAAACATTATTTCGTTTGTCAGCCCGACGTGGTCGCGGCGCTGGGTCTGGATCCACACGATTCAGATTGGGAAAAGATTGGACGCGACTGTGTCCGGCCGGACGATACCGAAGCGTATCAACGTCTCTATCAAAAGCGTGAGCAGATTGTACGCGAGGCGATGGGAGGTTAAGGCCTCACCCACGTTTCAGCTGAGTGTCTTTCTGGAGCGCTGAAAGCCTATTAGCAAAGATTAGCCGCCTGCTATTCGGGTTCCGCGATTACCTCACGATATAACTGCTCCGTCCTGTCAACCATTCGCTGAAGCGTGAACCTGGAATGCGCGACGGCCGTGGCATTGCGCGCCAGACGTTCGCGCTCATTAGCATCGTCCAGAACATCGGCGATCGACTTCGCCAGAGCTTCAACGTTGCCGATTGGCACGAGGCGGCCGGATTCGTCCGGGTCAATAATTTCCCGCGCGCCTTCCGAAGCTGTAGCGATAACGGGCACCCCGGCCGCCATGGCCTCAACAATCGACAAGCCGAACGGCTCTGCTCGCGCCGGAGAGACAAAGACATCCAGACCCGCGAGTAAACCGGCGACGTCATCGATCCATCCCGTAAGTTGTATGCGGCCTTTCAGGTCGAGATCGCGAATTAGCTTTTCAATACTCGCTCGATTCTCGCCGTCGCGCGATTTGTCTTCGCCGGCGATGATGAAGTCGACATCGTCACGAGCCCGACAAACGATTGCCGCGGCGCGAATAAACTCCTCCTGACCTTTGATGGGCGCGAGGTGTCCAACCATGCCGACTCGCATCTGACGGGTGGCACGCGCATCTTGCGCGTGATTCACGGGCGGGACGCCCGTGCCACCCCTTCCCTGCCCGAAGCGTTCCACGTCAATTCCGTTGTGAATCGTGACGATTTTGCCGGCGGAAAAAATGTTTTGCGCGCGCAGCCCGTCGGCGACCGCCGTGGAAACGGCAATCACGCGCGATGTCCTCCGCAAAGTAAGCCGATGAATCTTACTCAAAGGAAATAAGACGTGACGCGTCAACACCAGGCGCGCTCCTGATCGTCCAGCCGCCAGTGCTGCCAGTGGATAATCGCGCGCCATGTGCGCATGAATAATCTCGATGCGCCGTTCACGCACCAGGCGCGAGAGTCGCAAGCCGCTGCTTACGTTCAACGCATTTCGCATTGGCAATTCGACTATATTTTCTGAAGCCAGCGACGAAAGTTCAGGGCGCAAAGGCGAGCCCGGCGAAATCGCCGCGAAAATTTCATGGCCGCGATCCGCGAGCGCGTTCGCAAGATCCGCGAGATGTCTCTCGCCGCCACCAATCTCTCGCGCCGAACATATTTGCAGGATTCGCATGGAGGCTTGTCGTGTCAGAATCTAACATACTGAAGGGCTAACGGTGTTGAGCTCTTTCCCAAAAGGAGATCAGCGTTGTTCGTAAACAGCGCCGAAAGCGCGGCATTCAGTAGCCGCGGCCGTAAGGCCGTGGATTGAAGACCGTTGAGTGAAATCGAGGCTCGAAGGGCCGGCATTTTCCCATCTTGTGATGTAATTTAATGCCACGCCTTCGGCGCTCGACCATCTATGTTTCGACGATCCACGGCCTCACTCACGGCCGTGGCTATTGACTGACGGTCCTTCGGACCTTACATGGCCGAGCTTGAGGTTAGATTACTCGGCATAGTACAAACATCTT
>DATISD010000469.1:0-3252 GCA_035469005.1 Pyrinomonadaceae bacterium
CGCATCGACAAAGTTACTTACGATCGCGCGGCGAAGGCCACGGACTTCCCCATCTCAGATCGCGTCGTCGATGCCTTTCGTAACTACGTGCGCAAGGAGCAGGCCGAGCATCTCCAGCCGGCGCAGGTCGAAACCGAAATCGAGTTCGTTAAGCTGCGGCTGCGCCAGGAAATAATTACGGCGGCCTTTGGCGCGGATTCCGGTCAACGCATTTTGTTGGAAAGCGATCCCCAGGCTTTGCGCGCCATCAACGTGTTGCCCGACGCGAAGCGTCTGGCTGAGAGCGTTCGCAATGGCACTCCCGTCAGCCTTAACCTCAAGCCGTTCCACCGTTGGTTGGGTCTTCCTGGCCCCGCGCTGGAAGAGCCCGACGAAATTCTTATCTAACCTGACTGAAGCGCAAGCGTCCTCGCTCGGTACGCACGCCTCCGGCGTGCTCTGGAAGCGAAGCACGCCAGAGGTGTGCGTACCATAATCAGTTTGACTTTGCGCGGGCTTCGGAATAGAAGTGCCGTCGTTAGTTCATTCTTCAAACCGAGGTCTGAGATGAATCGCCGAAAGTTTGTTCGCAGTGGTTTGATAGGTGGCATGGCGCTGGCCAGTGTTCGCGCGCTCGCTGACGATAGCGCGAAGGGCGCGGAAGCTGTTAGCTCGCCTGAATCATTTGAGTTGGATGAGTTCACAATTGACGATCTGCAAAACGGAATGGCGTCGAGAAAATACACGGCGCACTCGCTGACACAAAAGTATCTCGAACGCATGGCTGATATTGATAAGCGCGGTCACGCGATCAATACAATAATTGAAATAAACCCTGAGGCGTTGGCCATTGCCACGGCCCTGGATAACGAGCGAAAGGCCGGCCGAGTGCGTGGACGACTGCACGGGATTCCCGTTCTCATCAAAGATAATATTGATACGCACGATCGCATGATGACGACGGCTGGCTCGCTGTCGTTGGCAGGATCGGTCCCTTTGCAGGATTCATTTGTCGCCGGGAAATTACGCGAGGCCGGGGCAGTGATCATTGGCAAAACCAACCTGAGCGAATGGGCGAACTTTCGGTCCAGTCATTCCAGCAGCGGCTGGAGCGGCCGCGGCGGCCAGACAAAAAATCCGTACGTGCTTGACCGTAATCCCTGCGGCTCGAGTTCCGGAACCGGCGCGGCAATCGCTGCCAACCTCGCAGCGATCGGCGTCGGCACCGAAACTGATGGCTCGGTTGTTTGTCCCTCGAACGCGAATTCGCTGGTGGGAATCAAGCCGACGCTCGGACTAGTCAGTCGCGCCGGAATCGTCCCGATTGCTCACAGCCAGGACACGGCCGGCCCGATGTGCCGCACGGTGACTGACGCTGCGATTCTGCTCGGCGCGCTGACCGGCTTTGACTCGCGCGATGATGCGACCAAAGCGAGCATGGGAAGATCTCCCGCAGATTATACAAAGTCGCTCGACGCCAACGGTTTGAAAGGTGCGCGCATCGGCGTTCATCGCAAGTCGTTCGGCTTCAGCGAGGCGGTTGATAAGCTGATGAAGGACTGCGTCGACATCATCAAGACTCATGGCGCGACGGTGATCGACCCGGCGGACATTCCCACACAAGGCAAGTTCGACGATTCCGAACTGGAGGTCTTGCTTTACGAATTCAAGGCGGACCTGAATTCATATCTGGCTTCACTCGGCCCGCGTGCGCCGGTCAAATCGTTGAAAGAGATCATCGACTTCAACGAGCAGTATCGCGACCGCGAGATGCCTTTCTTTGGCCAGGATCTTCTGATCAAAGCGCAGGCGAAGGGACCTTTGACTGAGAAGGCCTATCGTGATGCGTTCGCCAAAAACCGCCGACTGTCGCGCAAAGAAGGCATCGATTTTGTGATGGATAAGAACAAGCTCGATGCGTTGATCGCGCCGACGGGTGGTCCGCCATGGCCAACTGATTGGGTGAATGGCGATCACTTCACCGGCGGATACTCGACCGCTTCTGCCGTTGCGGGATATCCGCACATCACCGTGCCGGCGGGTTATGTTTTCGGTTTGCCGGTGGGTATTTCGTTTTTTGGCCGCGCCTGGAGTGAGCCGACTTTGATCAAATTTGCTTATGCCTTCGAACAAGCAACCAAAGCGAGACGGCCACCACAGTTTTTGGCGACTGCGAAGCTGGGGTGATTTGCAGTGCGCCGACTTGTCAGCGCCTTCGAAAGCGGCGACTAGTCGCCGCACTCCAAATATTCATGGCACCCAACGCTTCACCGCTGAATCGTCCTGCAAGCTCTCCAACAATTCAGTCGCGGTGCACTTCAGAGTCGGGTGCATCAGTAGCGGGGCGAGTTCAACCAAAGGCTCCAGCACAAAGCGACGCTCGTGCAGACGTGGATGCGGCAGGGTTAAGAATTCCGTATGGCTCTCAAGATCGCCATACAACAAGAGATCGAGATCGATCGTGCGCGGCCCATCTTTAACGTTCCTGATACGGCCGAGCAAAAACTCGATTCGCAACAGCCGCGCCATCATCTGCTCGGGCGGCGGCAAAGGATTTCCCACCTCGGCAACCATGTTCAAAAATGGCGGCTGCTCGACCTCGCTGACAGGCTGAGTTTCGTAAATCGACGACACTCGGCAGACGCAGATCGCCGCTTCCATCATGCCGCGCAGCGCGAGCAGAAGATTTCCCGCCCGTTCGCCGAGATTCGATCCCATCCCGACGTAGGCTTTGGTGTGCTGATTGCGATGCGAAAACATGAGACTGACTCTTGGCGATGCACTTCAAGAAGAAGCCGGCATGTTCTGCCGCGGCTTCGCCTGATGTGCGGAAAGGCTTTGCCTTTCCGGCCAACTCTCCAATTTTCTTACTACTCTCAGCACTTCGAGGCTGAGCCTCGAAGTGCTGAGAAAAAAGTCTGGATTGGTACGCGACGGTACGGCGGAGCCTTACCGCATATCGGGCGGCACAGCCGTATACACTTCGCGGACTCGTTCACTGTCCAACCTTCCCAGCGGCGCTATGCTACACTGACATTGGAACCCCGTGAAGTATTAACTTTGGAATCCAGTGACGCATTTAGCGTCCGGGCGGGTCGCCGGCCCCGCCAATACACAAGTGGCTCGCAAACGATTCCGCAGTAACCAACGCAACGAACCGGTCACCGACCGTTCTTTCCAGGAATACCTTTATCAGACCGCAGCGCCCCTGACGACGCGCACTGAGCTAATGCGTTTAGTTCGGGGCGGTGAAGACACTTACCTGGAACTCAA
>DATISD010000470.1:0-2881 GCA_035469005.1 Pyrinomonadaceae bacterium
TACACGGTCCATCCCGATCACGTCAAAGTAGTTGAGGTCGGTCACAGCATCATTGACACCATGGCCAAGGTCGATTTCGAGAACTAAAAGGTACGCAGGAATGTTGCCTGCAGCTCGCCGCGGCGTCTCGGCTCTTAATGGTTCCAACGAAAGGCGCGAGCAGGATGCTCGACGAACCGCCGACAGGATGTCGGCGCTCTTAATGAAGCGCAAAATTCTGATCGTGATTTTGGGACTGGTCGTTCTGTCCCAAATGCCCTTTGCATATCGCCGGTATCGACTGCACCGGCTGAAAAATACTATTCAGCAGCTCGCCCCTCAACGCCTACCAGCTTCAACTGAAAGCGACTACGCCGATTACAAAGGGGTGATTCACGTTCACTCTTTTCTTGGCGGACACAGCACCGGAAATTTCTCCGAATTGATCACCGGCGCCCAGGCAAATCAACTTGATTTCGTAATCATGACCGAACACCCGCAAGCTGAGTTCGACACATCAGCGATGACTCTCAGCGGAATGCAGGCGGGCATTCTGTTTGTTAACGGCAACGAAGTCTCGACCGCCAGCGGCGATCGTCTGCTTCTAATCCCCGGTCAACCAAACGCCGCATCAATGAGTTCGCAAACGACGCAGCAAGTTATCGACCAGCAAAAGAATGCGGGCGGGCTGGCGATTGTCGCGTATCCGTCCGAGTCGCAAAACTGGCAATCGACGAACGTCGATGGCGTCGAAATTTATAACTTGTTCACAAACGCTCGACAGATTAATCGCTTCGTCACGTTTTTTGATGGGCTGTGGTCGTATCGCGGGTACGCTGATCTGATGTTCGCAAATTTCTTCACGCGTCCGGGCGAAAATATACAGCGATGGAACGCCGCCATAAGCAACAACAATCACAGGCTTGTGGCAGTCGCCGGCAACGATGCGCACTCAAATATAGGCGTGAGTTTAAACGATGCCACCGGAAGGCAGTTGATCGGTTTAAAACTCGATCCTTACGAGAGAAGCTTCCGCACGGTGCGTACTCATGTGCTTATCAAAAGAGATAAAGGACTCACGCGTGAATCCCTGCTCGACGCGGTTTCGCAGGGGCACTGCTACCTGTCCTTCGATCTATTTAGCGACGCCAGGGGCTTCGACTTTCGAATTAAGAATTCCGATAAGATTATGGGCGACGAGACAGCACTGACAAGCCAGCCGCGCCTCGAGGTGCAGTCGCCGCTTCCCGCTCGGATCGTCATGCTGAAAAACGGAGACGTAATCGATCAAAAGTCAGGAACTACGGCGGACTTTTCGCCCGACGGGCCTGGCGTTTATCGCGTGGAACTCTATCTGGATTCGCTCCCTGCACCCGTAACAGGCCAGCCTTGGGTCATCTCGAACCCTATCTATGTCAAATAAAGGCGTGAGCCCCGCTGAAAGCCTCAATAAATCGAGTCTTGAAGACAACTTAACCCTGTGTTAATCTTTGTTTGGCCAAGTTGGCCAGCCCAACGCTCTCTTCACATTTCCAAACAGATAATGACAGCAAGCAAAGTCAAAGTCAGCTACTTCGACCTCGACTGGTGGGTAGTCCAAAAGCGCGCCGTGTATCTTAGCGCGATGGTCGCGATTTTATGCGCCCTTGGTGGCGGCGGCGCTTTGTACGTTTGGAAATACGGCAACCCGCTGAAGAACATCGCGTCGAAATCAGAAGCGTTGGCGGGAGCGCGCTTCATGTCGTTTGAGGGTGATGTCCGTGTCATTCGCGCAGCGACCCGACAAGTTGTCATCGCGAACCGTGACATTCAGCTCTATCCCGGAGATACAGTTCAAACTCAAGCCGACGGACGCGCGCGTATCAGTATGGCCGATGGATCGACCGTGGTTGTCCGGCCGAACAGCACAATCATTATTCGTGATAACGAAAGCGGCGAAGACGGGAAGCGTTCCAACGTTCACGTCGTGGTCGATAGCGGCCAGATGCTGGTCCGCACATCCGATCAAAGTGAAAACAATAAGAACGTGATCGAGACGCCCAAGACTCAGAATCAGATTGGCAGTCAAACCGCGGCCAGTTTCGGGGTTACTCCTGAAGGCACCGAAGAGATCCGCGTCAACAGTGGCGCCGTGCAAAGCTCCAACAGACTGGGTGAACGACTCGCCCTGCAAGGCGGCGAATATGTTTCCGTCAATCAATCAGGAACGATTTCAAAACCGCAGCGCTTGTTGGATGTGCCGCTGCCGATACAGCCACGGGACCTGGAAAAGATCGTAGCGACCAATAACGGGTCAGCCACCGTGCCTTTGCGATGGCAAAAACCTCAGTCGGGCATTCCTGCTTATTATCGAGTCGAGGTGGCGACGTCGCCGTTCTTTGTTCCGGAAGGTAAAGTGATCGAACGCGATCAATTATCAGTAACTCAGTTCAGCGCCAGCGACTTGCGCCCGGGCTCTTACTTTTGGCGTATCAGAGCCAGTGCCCCGTCAGGCCAGATCAGTGATTGGAGCGAGCCACTCAAGTTTATTGTTATGGCGGCCGGCGCTAAGTGGTCTTCAATACCGGTTTCAAATCTTTCCACGGTTCTTCTGGGAGGCAATGTTTACATAATTCGCGGAACAACGTCGCCCGGGGTAACTGTGCGCGCAGCCGATCGCGAAGCGTCGGCCGCTGCCGATGGAAATTTCCAGCTTCAGATTAGCGCTCCGCCCAACTCACGCGAGGTCGCGATCCGGGTATCAGATTCACAAGGCAACACAAGTAACTATCGCGTATCCCTCACCAGGTAGATTGCACATTAGGTTAACGGACGGCACGCCCGGCCATTTTCAATCTTATTCGAGTGCCCCCGTGCGGGGGACAGGTGCCGGATGAAGAAACACGTCATTTTACTAGCTGAA
>DATISD010000471.1:0-1824 GCA_035469005.1 Pyrinomonadaceae bacterium
AACTGGCGTTGGGCTCTCGCGCTTTTCATCGTGGGTTGGATCTTTCAGTTTGTTGGTCACTTGATTGAAGGTAACCAGCCAGCGTTCTTTCGAAATCCAATCTATCTGCTCGTTGGTCCGTGGTGGCTGCTTCGTCGAGCCGCACGGGCCATTGGTTTTCTGCAGTCAGCTCCTTCAGAATAGCGAAGAGTAGCTCGACGGGGCCCGCGAATTCACGTTCAGCGTCATCCTATTCGGTTCATGACTTCCTACAAGGCTGAATCCGCTAAACAAATCACCGATCAAATTCGCCGCGTGCTTGACCACGGGTCAATCGCCGTGCTTGCAACGCTGCTGGAATCGGAAACACTCAGGATCGGCGGAAAGCTCCTGGTAAGCGCCGGCGGTGACGCGATTGGCGACTTAGGCGATGCCGGCCTGAATAACGCAGCGATTCAGGAAGCCCGCAGGTTCATGCGCCTGCGAGAAGAGGCGAAGACGATGAAAGTCTCGGAGTTTGCGCCCGAGCTTGAGACTGCTGGTGATTCGCTCCTGATGTTTGAGCGAATCGAAGGTGAGCCGCGCTTAATCGTCGCGGGCGCCGGTCACGTTGGCGCTTCGTTGGCGCGGCTGGCGGCGCTGGTTGGCTACGATGTCGCTTTAATTGACGACCGCGCCGAGTTTGTCGCTCGCGAATTGTTTTCAAATAAGTCAGAGCAAACGATTGACTTGATTGTCGCACAAAGTTGGAGCGACGCATTGTGTGAAGCCGTTGGTAAGGGGCGAGGCGCCTCGGTCGCGATCGTCACACGCGGCCACAAACAGGACGAGGATTGTTTGCGGGCCGCGATTGTGGCGCGGCCTGGTTACATCGGCATGATTGGCAGCAAACGCCGCACAACCATTGTGCTGGAGAAATTGCGTGAAGAGGGCTTCGACCCGGAGGAGTTAAAGAAGGTCCGCGCACCGATTGGTCTCGACATCGGCGCGGTCTCGCCGGAAGAAGTAGCTCTGGCGATTCTTGCAGAGATAGTCGCAGAACGAAGAGACGGCTCAGGCGCGTCACTTTCAGCATGGCGGCGAGCTTAATAATCTTGCTAAGAATTTTGCATTGTTTGAGTTGTCATTAAGAGAATATAATTCCCGACAGGGAACGACTATGAAAGTATTTATCAGCGTCTGAACCTCCAGGTTGGGGAGTTAATTTCTGGTTCTTAAATATTCAGCTGGCAGTGGGTTCTTTTCATCCTCTCCCTGCCAGAAAATGGTTACAATCCACCAACGCTTACCGTCGTTCATCAATTGAATGCTGTTGATGCCGCGCGCGAATGGTTTCTCATCATCTTTGGCGTGGCGTGATTCGTAGGTGCTGAACAGGTGGGCGATGCTGCCGAATCTCTCAGTGCGGCGTGATATCTCGCGCTCGAAGAAGCCACTCTTTTCCATATTCGGCGCCGCCCGCTGGATGTACTCTTCCGGCGTCAAAACGCGCGAACCGACTTCACCGGTGGGACGGCGACCTGTCGGAATCAAACGGGCACCCGGAACAAATAGCGAACGAAATCGATCCCAGTTGCGCGGCGCTGGCGGACCCGAAATCACGTCGTACAAAGCGGCTACGATTGAATCCATCGTCGCTACGTCGGCGGCATTCGCAGCCGGTGCAGGAGAAGCCGATTGGGCCGGCGTTGAAGACGGCGCCGGGCTCGGTGTTGGTGTTTGAGCGTTGACCGTAAACCCGAATGCCATTGAAATCAAAAGCAGTGTGAGAAAACTGAATCTTGAGCTGAAGCCCGACTTAAAAGATTTCATCGTTTTAGTCTCCGCGTGACCATTTCGTTGAGT
>DATISD010000472.1:0-1797 GCA_035469005.1 Pyrinomonadaceae bacterium
TAGCGAATTACTCAAGAAAGGACGGGTAAACATATGCGACGACAAATTGACTCGGGCTTCTCTCTGATCGAACTTCTCATAGTGGTGACGATCCTCGCCATCATAGCTTCGATTGCCGTGCCGAATTTGCTCGCATCCCGCCGCGCCGCATACGAAGGATCGGCGCAGAATTCAATGCGAACCATCGCTTCGTGCGAGATTACCTACCTCCATACACAAGGCGCGGGAACTTACGGAGACCTGACCCAATTGGGCCAGCAAACTCTGACTGACACTGTCTTGTCGAGTGGAACTAAGAGCGGCTATTCATTTGTGGTCAACCCGGTGAATGGTGGCGGCCTCCCTCAATATTGGGCTTACGCCCTGCCGACAATAACCAGCGGGATTGGAATGACAGGTGCGCGCCGGTTTGCAATCAGCGAAGATGGCGTGCTGCGAGGTGATACCAATCTGGTGGCGCCGGCTGACGAAGTGGGAGTTCAAGGAATGGTACCGATGGGAAACTAACAGAAATCCTCTTTTTGTCCCCCACCAGCGGAGGTTGGAGTGCTGACTCCGCCTCCGCATTTTCTTAATTGCGCACAAAACTTTCCGCGATAACAAGCATTATCAGTTGGACTTTAATTAAATCGCTACTTATATTTGGTTCGTTTACCAGCAAGCGCCGTGACCATGAACCGACCAGACGCGACGCAACAAACTAATCCTAAAAGCTCCGATCAGATATCGGCCTCTGCCGTCGTCTCCGATTCATCAACGTTCGGGACAGGCATTGGCCGGACGCTCGCAATTGCGCGCAACGCTTTCCGCGAAGCTGTGCGCGATCGCGTGCTCTACAATTTGGTCCTCTTTGTTTTGCTGCTGATTGCCGGCGCAATCTTTCTCGGCGAACTTTCTGCCGGACAGGAAGCCAAAATCATCGTCGATTTAGGGCTCAGCGCTATGTTGCTTTTTGGCGCCTTCATCGCGATCTTTGTCGGCGTCGGACTCGTTTACAAAGAGATCGAGCGTCGCACGCTTTATGCGATCCTTTCCAAGCCAGTCGGCCGCGGCCAATTCCTGCTCGGGAAATATCTGGGACTCTGCCTGACGTTATTAATCAATGTCCTGGTGATGGGAATCGGCGTGTCGCTCGCCTTAATTTATGTTCGCCGCGGCTGGGACCCACTCGCCCTGCAAATCTGGCCGGCGATCTTCCTGATCTACTTTGAGCTGATGATCATCACCGCCGTGGCCCTGCTTTTTTCTTCGTTTTCGTCACCCGCGTTGTCGGCTCTCCTTACTTTTTTTGTCTTCATCATTGGACATTTCAGTGCCGACCTAAAAAATCTCGCGACCACAAGCAATGTCTCGGCGGCGCGTCTACTGTTTCGCGCGTTGTATTACGGGCTACCGAACCTAACCAACTTCAGTTTGATAACCCCGGCGGCCCACGGCATCACGCCGAGTTCAAGTTCCTTTGCCCTGGCCGCTTTGTACATGGTCGTTTATGTCGGCGTGTTATTGGCAGCCGCAACGTTAGTTTTCAGCCGGCGAAACTTCAAATGAAGCAGAACGCGCTACTGGTTTCCGCGATCATCATCGGCCTCGCGGCTACAACATTGCTGTCGCGAACGATTGACGCGCATCGCACAGGCAATCCCGGCCAATTCGCCGAAGAACCTTTGTACGTAAGCGCGCCCACGGCCAAGCGTTTGAGTCTGGCTTTCAACGGCCTGGCATCCGACTGGTACTGGATGCGCTCGCTGCAATACGTCGGCGGGAAGATCGTCGCTTATGAAGATACCCACGAGGGCC
>DATISD010000473.1:0-5176 GCA_035469005.1 Pyrinomonadaceae bacterium
GATTCTAGCTTGAACCGGTTTGACCATGAAAGCGGCGCGCCCGGCCAATCACAGCAGCTTTGAGTCGCGCAGACGCGAGAAGGTTGTTGACCTGTGGCGAAGTTTAGGCGAACCAACGGTCGGCGGGGATGAATTGCGCGAGATTCAGAAGGCGTTGCCTAAAGAATTCGTTGCGGCTACTGGCGCCACGAGCCCGGCGACGATTGCCAGAATTCTCGCCAATGAAGGCGCCGAACTACGCCATCCCGAGATTATCGAATTTGATGCGCGCTGGCGCGAAGCGCAGATCGAAAAAGAGACGAAGGGGCTGAATAGTGTAAGCAGCCTGGCGGCCGGAAGGGCCCTGTCCCTGAAGCAGGCAGAATCACTGATTACCAGGTTGGAAAAACTCCGCCACCGTTTCGACCGAACCGGAAACGAACAGTCGTCGATGCAACTTCGGACTCTGGCAATCGAGGGGCGGCAGGCAGCAGTCTCAAGAGCGAGAAACAGATCGCTCGGCGAAGCTGTGCGACATGAACAGACCGAAATTGCCGAGTGGCTCAGGATTTGGCTCCAGACTCCGACGCTGTTCGAGCAGTGGCTCGAGCTGCGCAAGTCTTCGACAGATTTTAAGAGAAAATTCTCGGTCCAGGATTAATCCGCAAACACGCGCGGCCGCGCTGAGATGGGATTGGCAACTTGATAAGTGTGGGCCAGGCGAAGCAGATCCGCTTCGCTCCAATAGGGACCAAGCAATTGCAAACCTATCGGCAGACCGTCTGATGAAAGTCCACAGGGAACGCTGATGCCCGGCACACCCGCGAGATTCGCCGTGACTGTGTAGATGTCGTTCAGATACATGGATAGCGGGTCGTCAACTTTTTCCCCGAACCTGAATGCCGGCGTGGGCGTCGTTGGTGTCAGGATCGCATCGCACCGCTGGAACGCTTTGGCAAAATCCTGCCGCAGCAAAGTTCGCACCTTTTGCGCTTTGAGGTAGTAAGCATCGTAGTAGCCCGCGGACAAAACATAAGTGCCCAACATGATCCGCCGCTTCACTTCGGCGCCGAATCCTTCGTCGCGCGTCTTGCGATACATATCGCGCAGGACCGGCGCTTCTTCGGCGCGAAAGCCATAGCGAACACCATCAAATCGAGCGAGATTGGAAGAGGCTTCGGCGGTGGCGATGATGTAATAAACAGCGATCGCATACTTCGCGTGCGGCAAATCGATATCGACTATTTCTGCGCCCAGGTCTTTGTAGGCTTCGATCGCGTTCTCGATTGCGTTCCGAACT
This sequence comes from Pyrinomonadaceae bacterium, assembly GCA_035469005.1. Classification (GTDB taxonomy): domain Bacteria; phylum Acidobacteriota; class Blastocatellia; order Pyrinomonadales; family Pyrinomonadaceae; genus UBA11740. Next base: position 1,280 of record DATISD010000473.1, read on the forward strand.
TCTGCGTCCAGACCTTCACCGAGCAACGCCTGCGACACCCCGAGGCGCATACCCTTCATCTCTTGATCTAACGCGGCCGAATAGTCTGGAACCGGCACGCCGGCAGTGGTCGCATCGTGCGGGTCGCGGCCGGCAATGACGTGCAAGACCGAGGCAGCATCGCTCGCATTACGCGCCAGAACACCAACCTGATCCAAAGATGAACCGAAGGCCACGAGGCCATAACGTGAAACTCGCCCGTAGGTAGGCTTCAAGCCCACGACGCCGCAGAGCGCTGCCGGTTGACGAACCGAACCGCCTGTGTCCGAGCCCAGCGCTACCGGTACAATCCCCGCGGCAACGGCGGCCGCCGAGCCACCGGAAGATCCGCCCGGCACACGCGAGGTGTCCCAGGGATTCTTCACCGGCCCGAACGCCGAATTCTCGTTGGACGAGCCCATGGCGAACTCGTCGCAGTTGGTTTTGCCGATAACAGTTACCCCGGCAGTCAACAGCCGTTCGATTACCGTCGCGTTATAAGGAGAATGGTAGGGGCCGAGGATCCTTGAGCCGCAAGAGGTTTGCATCCCAGTAACGCAGATGTTGTCTTTGATCGCGATCGGAACGCCGGCGAGTGGCAACGTTGGCAGCGCAGACGTCTCGTTGGCTCTTTTCAGGTCTGCGATTTCTGAGCCTTTCGCTTCTGCCCGCTTGAGCGCGGCAACCCGATCGATCTGCAGAAACGCATTCAGATCGGGATTCAATTTCTCGGCGGAATTGAGTGCCGTTTCGACAACCGCGTGCGCGGTGAAACTACCGCGCACGATAGCCTGCTTCAGATTTACTAATGAGTCCATTAATCAAACTTTGTGAGAAGTGTCAGCCAAGAACCTTCGGCACGCGAAAATGTCCCGAGGCCGGATCGGGCGCCTGGTCGAGCGCGAGTTTTTGCCCAAGCGACGGCTGTACTTCGTCGGCGCGAGAGCTTTCGGTTTGTTCGCCTTCGGGTGTCAGTCCGCCGAGGGCCGGCTCGACCGCGCTGGTGTCAATCGCATTCAGTTGCTCGACGTAGGTGACGATTTCGGATATCTGCGGCGCAAACATCTTCCGCTCATGTTCGGTAATATCCAGATGCGCCAGCAGGGCAATTTTTTCAATGTCAGATTCGGTAATCGGCATGAGAATATTGAATTCGGATTATTCGCTCGTCACCATCGAATCGCGTCTGGCGATACAGTTTTCGGCGGCGCGAATAAACCGGGCGCGCAGGTCTTGATCAGCGATCGAGCCGGCCGCAAACACCAACTCTGTAGGTGCCGGCGTTGGAGCAACCTTCGGCGATGACGCTTCCGTTTCCTGTTGAGCGTGCGACACTGTCGAGGGATTGATCCTGAAGATTAGTTCATCGACGGTGCGTTGTCCCAGCAAATTATTTATGCGAAAGATTAGCTCAGCACTCATTGATTGAAGTTGTTTTTGCCAGATCGCGTCAGCAACCGCTACGATGAATGTCCCTCTCTCGAGTCGAAACGGAACTGCATGGCGACGCAAACCGGTGCCGGCGGCGCGCGCCCAAGCCAACTTAACAGCCAGCTCCGGGTTGGCACCTAAGAGCTTAGGTAACAGCCGAGTCAGGTCAATCATCTACCTAATTGAAGTTGCGGCAAAAACTTTCAAAATGAAAATTGATTTTGGCAGTTTAATGGAAGACCTGTGCGATAACCAAGTGACTGTATCCGCACGTGGGCGCCCTGGTTTGAGTTTTTCTGTGTCTCAGTGGATTCTCAGTGCCTCTATGGTAAGTCTTATTGCAGGAAAACATTCACCACAGGCACAGAGATCCACTGAGACAAAGAGAAGAAAACCAATTTAGATACCTCGCCATCACTTTGCCTGATTAGGTTATATTGAAGCCGCGGTGATTGAGCTACCAAAAATCATTCTCGCTTCTGCCAGTCCGCGCCGCGCAGAGATTCTTCGAACCATAGGCTGGCCCTTCGATACGCTCGCCGTGCACATCGACGAGTCGCGCCGGCAAGATGAAGACGCCGTGACTTACGTTCAGCGGCTGGCGCGCGAAAAAGCCGAAACTGCCGCCGCGCGTACGGTCGGGCTGAATGTCGTGGGGGCGGACACTACGGTCGTTATTGATGATCAAATTCTTGAGAAGCCTCTCGACACACATGACGCTCGGCGTATGCTCCGCATGTTAAGCAGTCGATGGCATAAAGTGCTCACCGGCATCGCCGTAGTCGATCGAAAGAGCGGGGAAACCAGAGTTGCGTGCCAGGAAACTGAAGTGAAGTTCGCCGCGATGAACGAGGACGACATTGAATGGTATGTTGCCGGTGGCGAACCGATGGACAAGGCAGGCGCGTACGCAATTCAGGGGGAGGGCGCGCGCTTCGTAGAAGGAATCAGGGGAGATTACTTTAACGTCGTGGGATTGCCGCTGCGTCTGCTTTACGAATTATTCGTGGAACCGTAGCCCACTCTGAGGGGGCTCCTGACTTCACAGCAGCTTGTCCAACCGCTCGGCCAACTGCTTGGCGAGATCCGCAGCCGGATCCAAGCCTCCCAAATTCGCTGCGACCTGACCTTGCTTGTTAATAATCACAGTTTCCGGCAATTGATCGACACCCAGCCTGCGCGAGATTGGGCCGTCCGGATCCCGCAATACTGAGATTTTGTATTTCCGTCCCAGCTGCCGAAGTTCCTCGTCACTGACGAAGTTTTTTGATTTCGGAGAGTCCGACTCGGTACTGACCCAATAAACGGCGACGCCGCGGCCTGCGTATTGATCGGCTAACTTCTTCAAGCCTTCCATTTGATTACGGGTCAAAGGCAGCCACGATGCGCCGAAGGCCAATACCACAACCTCGCCGCGCAGGCTTTCAGACGTTACGGCCGGGCCGTCGATGGCCCGCAAAGAAAACTCAGGGGCCTGGGCCTGTGCGAATGATGCGAATGGAACAGTAATCAGGAGCACCGAAAGTATGGCAGTGGCGGCTGCGATTTTGCGAATCCTGCTTAGCATTGAAACTCCTTCTTTTTTCGCTCACCTGAATCGCCCGGCGAGCTGACGACAAATGCTTAGATGCTGAAAAAGGGGAAGCCGCAAAGGCTTTCACCTCAGGTTAAAAAGCTTAAGAAAATTGGGACAATTCAACGTCGGGAAGCCGTCCGAAAACGTCCTGGTGCAACCTGACGTAATCTTCCCACGTGTCCATGTCACGCGCAACGAAAGGCGATTCGACCTTCAGCCGCCGCACTTCGTTGCGGTGCTCTTCGAAGAACTCACGCAAACCCTTTTCGGGATCGAGATTGAGCAATTCATTTCGATAAGAAAGATCGATCAAGACGGGATGGCCGCCCCGCCCGTTGTGTTCAGGCTGAACCAGTTTCGATCCGCGCTTCCATTCATCGGTAATGGCGCGAATCGTGGCACTGTCTACTGCCGGGTGATCCACAAGAGCGATGAGCACAGCTTTAGCCTCCGGGCCAATCTGTTCGATACCACGGGCGATTGACACACTCATGGCGCTGTCAGGATCGGAATTGAAGGCAAAAGTCACGTCGGAATCTTTCAAGTCTGCGCGTACCTCGTTTGCACGATGGCCGAGAACGACGGCAATTTCCTGAACGCCGGCGCCACGTAGCTTTGTGAGACAAGACTTGACGACCGTACTGTCACCGAAAGGGAGTAATGGCTTGAATGCGCCCATGCGACGCGAGCGCCCGGCGGCAAGCAGAATTGCGGCAACTTGTTTCACTGGTCATTGGCGGGCGAGGGTGGTTCCCACAGCTCGACGCGGTTGCCTTCGGGATCCATGACCCAGCCAAACTTGCCGAATTCAGATTCTTCGGTCTTGGAATCTACTTCGGCGCCTTCAGCACGCAGCTCGGTGAGCAACCGGT
>DATISD010000474.1:0-2923 GCA_035469005.1 Pyrinomonadaceae bacterium
GAAATTTCATCATCTCGAATTCCTTAGCAGGAGAACTTTGTCTGACACTTGTTAGTGCTCTGCGCCGGGCCCTAGTTTCAAGTATTTGCAGAAATACTTATGCGTATCCTGTTCGCCGGTCAAGAAAATCAGTAGGCATCGTATCCACAGCCGCGCTACAATGCTCTCCCGAATGATGCTACCGGCGATAGAGAACGCCATCGATGTGCCACTGCCCGTCGCCTGCGCGTTCGTGGGGGTCCTCGGAGCAATAATCGGTAGCTTCCTCAACGTGGTTGTTCATCGTATTCCACTGCAGCAATCGATCGTATTTCCATCGTCTAAGTGTCCGAAGTGCCTGGCCGAAATCAGAGCTTATGACAACATTCCGGTAATTAGCTATTTGATTTTGCGTGGCCGTTGCCGCATGTGCGGTGGAAGTATTTCATCGCGCTACCCGGCAGTCGAAGCAATTACAGCGCTGTTGTTTGCGGCCGTAACCTGGCATGACGGATTATCGTTTGCCCTGCCTTTCGATCTCGCGTTTTCTGCCTCTATGGTGGCACTGATCTTCATCGACGCGGAACACATGATCCTGCCCAACGCGATTACTTATCCAGGTGTACTGTTCGCGTTGTTGACGCGGCTGCTGGTTCCCTATCTTGCGGGCCCATCCCACTTTGACGATTTGCCCCAACTTCTGAATTTCCTTCCCGCCTTGCCGCTTTGGCTGGTTTCATTGATTGGCGCCGTCATCGGCGCACTGGCCGGCGGTGGCTCGCTGTGGTTGATGGGCTTCTTGTGGGAGAAGCTGCGCGGAATCGAAGCAATGGGTTTTGGCGACGTGAAGATGATGTTTATGGTCGGGGCTTTTCTGGGATGGCGTTTAACGATCCTCACGATCCTAATCGGCGCGTTAAGCGGGTCCGCAGCTGGAATCGCTGTGATGTATAAGCGTGGCGGCCGAAACCTGCAGATGATGCTGCCCTTTGGAATCTTTCTGGGCATTGGCGCGATCGTTTCGCTTTTGTTCGGGTCGTCAATTATTCATTGGTACGCTTCGCAGTTTCAATAGATGAATATGCACGCCAGTCGCATGCAAGTTCTGCTGACCGTGCTCGCCGGAATTTTCCTGCTCGCCACCGTCTCGATTTTTGCCGTCTTCGCGCTGGCCCCGAGCACGGCAGTTGTGTACCGCCCGTTTCTGTTAACGGCGTTCGTGGTTACTCTCTTCATCAGCCTCGTCTCAATCATGTGGCTGTTGCGTGGCCTGCTGCGTCCGTATAGCCAGCTTATCGGCGAGGCCCGACGCGCGCCGGTGGCGCATTCCGGCAAGACGCAGAATGAAGCCGCCTTCGTGCTCGAAACTTTTCAGTCCGTGATCGCCCAATTGCAGGACCAGCAGAAGGAATTGCAGCGTTTGAGTGAGCAAGCGAGCCAGCGGGCCGATTCCGCCGAGCGGTTCAGCGATCGAATTGTCGCAAGCATGCCGACAGGTTTGATTGCCTTCGATGCTCGCGGAAACGTCACCGTAATGAATGGTCCGGCGCGGGCTCTGTTCAAAATGGGCGCCGACTCAGGACCGCACTACCGGACCGTCTTTGGCAGCGTGCCCGACCTTGCCGACATGATCCAGGACTGCCTTTCGACCGGTCGTTTATTTCGCCGCGAAGAAATCGAGACTACGAACGCAACCGAAGGTGCTGCCAAGCTCGGCGCGACTGTGGCTCCGATCGATCCCACTTCTCAGAGCGGGTCCCGCGGCGCACTCTGTTTGATCACCGACATTACCGAAGTCACTCGATTGCGTGAACAGGTCGCCCTGAAACGGAATCTGGAAAGCCTGGGCGAGATGTCCGCGGGACTGGCCCATGAATTCAAGAATGCGATGGCCGCGTTACATGGATACGCACAATTTTTGCAGAGCATCGATCAGGACCAGCAGGGAAAGGCTGCCGCTGATGCCTTGTTGCAGGAGGTCAGAAACCTCTCAGAGATGACGACGGCATTTTTGAATTTCGCGCGGCCGCGTACCCTTCAGCCCGAGGATGTTTCATTAGATGAATTGATTCAGGAGTGTGCCAGAGAGTTGAAGCCGTTATTTGAGGCGAGGAAGGTCGAGTTGACGGTTTCGCCGGGAGCGCAAACTTCCGGTCTGCAGATCCGTGCCGACTTGCGTATGCTGCACCAGGCGTTTTTAAACCTGCTTCGCAACGCGGCCGAAGCGATTCCAGACGAACAAAAGGATCGGCGAGTGAGCGTTGACGCCGCGATCAACAACGAAAAAGGAAAACGTTGGGCGACGATCTCAATTCGCGACACCGGGCCGGGGATCCCAGCTTCTGACTTGCAGAAGATCTTCATTCCGTTCTTCACCACAAAGTCGCATGGCCACGGCGTCGGGCTGGCGCTGGCGCATCGAGTTATTACGGAACACGGCGGAACGCTGGCCGCCGGGAATGCCGTCGATGGCGGCGCGTTATTCACGATTCGTCTGCCGCGATGATTAGTCCCGAGTTCCGGCCAAGCGGTCTCTGGAACCGGGAGATTTCTCCCGTGCCACCACCGACCATTGACGAGGGCGTCGCCATGCTGGTTTCGCTGATTGGCAGTCCGAAGGAGTGGATACTAAGCCTGGGGCTTTACGTCATCCGCGTGCGCGAGACGAGCGACATCCCGCATGTCATTGACGTGCTGAGCCAGGTCTGAGGGCACGGGCTATCTCGGCTTAGTTCCCGGACTTCACCGTGAGAATCACAATCTCAGGCGTCACGCGAAAACGAACCGGCAGAATACTCGTGCCAATGCCGGTGGTGACGAACAGGTGATGGCCGTTTTCGTAGACGTGACCGGCCCTATATCGCTGCCCGTAAATCGACGGCTCTATCGGACTTCCAATCAAAGGCAAATTCACTTGCCCACCATGGGTGTGGGCCGCAAGCAA
>DATISD010000475.1:0-7170 GCA_035469005.1 Pyrinomonadaceae bacterium
CTGGTTAAAGTCTGAGGTAGCTGCGTTAAAGCGGGAAGTCAACCCGGCCGCAGCCGAGGAGATTCACCAGAAGTTTGCAGGTCTTGCCGGAAGCGACGCGAACCGTCTTAGGACAGCGATTGAAATAGGCATGAAGGGCGTGCAAGATCAGGTACTAGATGACATCACGCAGTTTCAGCTTCGCAATCGCCGGGCCGATCCCAAAGCGATTCATGATTGGCTCGCTGCCACAAAGGAGCGATACGAGGTTTGGTTCGGTCGTTTATAGCTCATTCAACCTCAGTACTTCAGCGCTGAACTTCAGGTGGCTTCTAACTGTTCTACGTCGGCGAGGTCTTGCAGGCGGGCGGAAGCTTTTTTGTTTGCGATTAGATGATGACGGGAAATTACATAAACAGGAACACCGCCAAATTGAGTCGCAAACCGATCAGCCCATACGTCCGCGAAATCAACACCATCTATTTGCGTTATCAGGTCTATACGTAAAGTTCAACGGAGTTTTCGTTGAATGCGAGTAACAGTTCGCTGAAGTCGCGGTTCATTTGTTAACTGATTGTTCCAGGCCAGACAAAGCCTGGTGAGAAGCCACACACCCTCGATACGTTCGGATGGAGAGAAGTCGCTCCATTCATCCTCTTCGGGCTCCGACTGCGGCTCACGAATCGTACGTACGTACGGTTTTTTCTGTTGAGAAGGCCCGGACATTTGATGAATTATAACACGCGAACATTTTCGCCTCGGTGGGCCAAACCCTGTCCGGGTCGGTGGAGAGTGGCTTATAGCGACTGGGGTCAACGAGACAAGGCGGCTCAAGCCTACAGACAGGCTATTCAAATTAGCTCTCGGGCTACTCAACCACCCGCGCAATCACGCACTTCAAATAATGCGTCTCAGGCACGCCGAGCAACACTGGATGATCGCTTGACTGGCCGCGCTTCTCGATGATTTGCACGCGGCGACGTGCGTCCAGTGCGGCGGCCGCGATAATCTCGAGAAACATCTCTTCGCTTAGGTGATACGAGCACGTGCAGGTAATCAGAACACCGCCAGGATTCAGCAGCTTGAGCACGCGCAGATTAATTTCTTTGTAACCGCGCGCTCCTGATTTCACCGTGGCGCGACTCTTGGTAAAGGCGGGGGGATCGAGCACGATCGTATCGAAGCGTTCGCCCGCTGCCCCCATCTCGCGCAATGCATCAAACACATTGGCAGTTTGAAAGGTAACGTTGTCCGCACCATTAAGACGCGCATTCCTTTCTGCGTTGGCAACCGCTTCGGCGGAAATATCAATCCCTAAAACGCGCTCGCACTTGCCGGCAAGATGCAGCGCAAAGCCGCCGTTGAACGTAAAGCAATCCAGCGCGCGGCCATGTGCGACTTGTTTAGCCGCCAGATAATTTTCGCGCTGATCGAGAAATGCTCCCGTTTTTTGACCGCCGAGTGGCGAAACGAGAAAACGCACGCCGTGTTGGTTGATTTCAATTTCATCCAAAGCGCCGTCGGCGCTTCGCTCTGCCGGCGCACTCCAAATTATCCCATTTCGCAATTCGAGTCCTTCCAATTCCCTAACCCGGGCGTCGTTTCGTTCGATGATCGATCGTGGCTGAAACTCTTCAACCAACAATTCGACCAGTTCTTTTTGCAGTCGATCGCTTCCCTGTGAGAGGGCCTGCAAAACGTAATGCCCGTCATAAACGTCGACGATCAGCGATGGCAATAAATCGCCTTCTGAGTAAACCAAACGATACGCATTGGTTTCCTGCGCAATTGCGGCGCGCCGTGCGGCACAGGCTCGCAGACGCGTTCGCCACCAATCACGATCAATCGTTTCACGTCCGGTCGTAAGGAAGCGTAAAGTGATTTCCGAGGCGTCGCTGTAGAAGGCCTGGCCGACAAAGTTTCCGGCTTCATCGAGGGCCGTAACAATCGATCCGGCTTCAGCGTCGCGGCTTTCACGAACATCGCTGCGGTAGACCCAGAGATGTCCTTTGCGAATTCGCTTCGCGCCGCGACTCGAGATGACGACTGTCGCCATGTGACTGACCTTACCATAATCTTAAACTTTGATTGGAGCGCAAGCGTCCTCGCTTGCCAAGCCTTAGCGACCGAGACGGTAGCGCTCCAGTCTGAAACGGTTCTGCCGCTCTCTCGGGGCCAGACATGACCGGGCTGAAGCCGGTCTGAATGAGAAGTGAAGCTCTGAGGTAAGCCGCTGAACCGCGATCCATCGCCAATCCAAAGCCGCAATAAAATTAAAGGCCGCGATCGGAAAATTCCGATGCGCCTTTCACATTTATCCCTTTGCGGCGGCTTACTGGATCACAAACACGTCGTCGCCGATTGGTTGGTTCAGCTTTATGTCTTTCACTTTGTACTCGGCGAAGAAGGCGCCTTGCTGCATTTCCAGCCGCTGGGTAAAGTTGACCGGAATCAGCACTCCTTCAACTTCCATGAATTTTGAATTCTCGGTGCCGAACACATAGCCGTTATAAGGAGTCAGGTACTTGGCAACCCGGGCCGTGATGGGATCGATAAAGAAGTCCGTCGTATTTCCTTCTGAGTCGACGATGCGGAACCCACGCAGCTTCTTATCGTTTGGCAAAGCTGAGACCGTGTACCCGGGCTGATCGTATTTCGCCAGCACCGGCAGGCCGAACTTACTCGCTGGCGGAAGTGTGACGTTGGGAATCGAGCTGAAGGATTGCTGGCCATCGTATACCTGCTTGAACTTAAACACCGGACTTGCATCGATATCGATTCGCACCTTGTCACCTGCCGTCACGATCACAAACTTTCCGGGAATTGATTGCGAGCTATTTGGCGCGTAGAGATTGGCCGACCCATACAGATAGGTGCTTTTCAGATTTTTGAATTTGTCGCCACCCTGGGCAGCCAGCGCTGCCGCCGCAAGTTCCATCGGCGTGCTGTTCCCAGTTATCGCAGGAGGTGCGGGAATTGATTTGGCTGTTGCCGGCGCGGCGTTTGACTTAGCGGGATCGGCACTCTGAGCAACGGCAGTTGAAGCTGGAACGAGAAGCAGAACGAGGAGAATAGATATCGAAGCGTATCTCTTCATGTTGGACTTCCTTCCGATTACAGAAAATGAAAGGGAGAAGACCTGAGTTGATCACCCTCACGTAAGACGGACAGAGAGCGGCAAATGTTAACTGCTTACCGCTCTCGTCCCTTCTGTAAGTTATACGCTGCGAAGTTGTGGAGGTTCTCAGAAACTGAATCTGAGATTGAGGTAAATGCGTCGGTTTCCCGCGCCGCCACCGCCACCACCAGGGCCGCCAAAGCCGCCGAAACTCCCAGCCAGGCCCAGCGACTGGCCAAAATTGGGTGAAGACAAATTCCCTTCGGGCCGCCCCAGGTTGACCCGATTGAAGATATTCTGAAAGCTCACCGACGCGGTCAGACTGTATTTGGACGGACCGGCCGCACCGGGGCCGCCCATCATCATCATTCCCCCACCGCCACCCGGGCCACCGCCACCGGGACCACGGCCGCCACCACCACCACCGCCGGCCATACCGCCCCCAATCATCGGACCTCGGCCTCCGCCGGGTCTGCCGGTTTCACCGGGTTTGGCCGTATCGCCCGTCTTCGCGGTGTCGCCCGTTTTTTGACCGCCGCCCTGCTGACCGGATGAAGCGCTTCGGCGATTTGCTTCGCCGCCAAATCCAAAGGTGCGACTGATGCGCAGGGTAACTGACATCTGGCCCGGGCTGTTGCCAAAATTCCTGGGAATAATGTCGTTGCTCGTATTCCCATTGAGATCGATTCTGTTGCAGCGTGTCGGATTAACGGCGCAATAAGCACTCAGCGCCGCAAAGGTGGGACGCTCGTTAGCAATTCGATCCAGATTTGTGTCGCGACCGGTGATGATATTGAAAGGCTGCCCAGTGTTAGCAGTTATTAATGGACTGAAGATCAGTTTCCACCAGGGCGAGGTGATCGTACCGAATAAAGTAAACCGATGCCGGACATCGAACGAACCGCGCCCGTACTCACCGCTAAGGTCATACGAGTTAATCGGGAAGCCGCCCGCACCCTGACCATCTGTGTCATTGGTTGTCTTGCCGAGCGTGTAATTACCCGAAAGCGAGATCCTTGGATTCAACCGGCTGTTGAAACCCAAACTGAAATTTGTCTGCCGAAACTTTCCGCTGGATTCATACTGATAGATATCGCCCTGCGTTGGATCCGGTCGGACACCATTCGGCGTCAGGGCTGTAATCGATCCCGGCAACGGAGCGTTGATGTCGCGCGTTCGAACCACATGCAGAATGCGAATTGAGTAAAGCGCGGCGTAGGCCGTAATGTTTTTGGGCAGTTGCCGCTCGACCTGAATGCCGGCGAGGTAAACGGTCGGTGCCGCGAGATTATCCGCCACTCGATAAACAGTTTGTTGTGTCGGCGGAATTAACGCCAGCTGGGCCTGCGTCGGAACTCCCGGGAAAAAATTCAAAATGTTATAAACCGGCCGCGCCAGCGGTAGATCCAGATCGGCTTGCGTGGGAGCCGAGGTTGTCAGAAACGGCTCAGTTAAGGCGTACTGAAGCTGGTTGGCTCCGTTGAAGCGGTTGGCCGTCAACGTCTGACCTTCGCCAAACCGGTTGTAGAAGATACCTCCTCCACCGCGGATCACCGTCTTGGGCGGTTTAGTGGCATTAGCCGCGCCGGGCGACCACGCAAAACCAAAGCGCGGAGCAAAGTTGAATTTGCTGTTGATGTTCGTCTGGTTCTCGTAACGCAGGCCGTAACTAAACATTAAGTTCGGCCGAATCCGCCAATCGTCCTGCCCATAGAATCCGACGTCGACTTGCGAGACGGTAGCGTTGGGATTCCCGGTATTGATGCTGAAGGCGGACGAACCGCCACCGAGTTTGCGAATACAATCTGCCCCGCTGCCGGCGCCGCAATAGGCCAGCTGCTGGGCGCTGAGACCGTTGGACATGATCAATGCCGTACGTCGATAACGCTCGATGCTGCTGATCGGAATATTTGTCCCCGCGATTGGATTGTCGCCGGCGTCGAATGCCGGGCCGAAACCTCCGGTAAACGACCAGCTGCCGCCAAAATTATTCGGACTGACGTCGTCGATTGAGACTCCGCGAATCCGCCCGCCAAATTTGAAGCTGTGCGTTCCCTTCGAAATCTGGGTGAAGTTGTTCAACTCCCAACGATTACTGCTATTGATCGCGTGTCCGACCTGCGAGCACAAGGTACCGGGGACCGCGCAACCTCCAAAAGAACTGCTCACATTTACGACCGGTGTGGTGTTATCGCCCAGGAATTCAAAGCTGCTGTGAGAATACTGAAAGCGCGTTTCGTTAATCGTAAAAGCGTTGAGCACCGCGGTTTCAGTGATCTGAAGGTTGTGATTGTTCGACTCGTTGTCGCAAGCGCGGGAAGGCAGGTTGAATCCACCTACGCCTCTGTTCTGGGCCTTGGACTGGTAGAAGTTATAGCGAACAATCAGTGTATTCTTCGAGTTAATTGCATAGTCGAGACGCGGGCCGATATTCGTATTTCGGGTCGGCGTTAGAAACCCCTGGCCGACCTGGACAATATTGAAATTCTGATCGATGACCGTAGCCCGAATCAGTTCGTTATCATCAAGTTCGTTACGGTTCATTTCCAGAAAGAACGACGCCTTACGCTTGACGATTGGGCCGCTTATGCTTCCCGAAAGCTGCCGAATCTGAAAAGGCGTACGCGTGCTGGAACTAATCGCAAACGGATTACGGGAATTCAGACTTTCATCGTTGAAATTGAATGAAACGCCGCCGCGAAATTTGTCGGTACCGGGCCGGGTCAGAATGTCGATGCGGGCCGATGGTTGATCATTTTCGGGAGCGAAGAGATTCTGATTTATGCGAATCTCACGAATTGCCTCCTTGGGCGGCAAGCTGCCGGTAAAACCGTCAACAAAAATCTGCCCTCCGTTGGGACCGATCGCAGGTCCGGCCAACGCCTGCAAGGCTGCGGCAAGTTCGTCAGGATCGTCCGGCAGGGCATCAAGGTCCTTGCCCGAGATCACTTGTTGATTCGCATTGTTGTTGGTGTCCGTGCTTAACGGAGTGTTGGCATCAACCTTCACCTGCGACTCAATGGCCGCAATTTTCAACGTGATGTTCAGCGGCTCACGACGCGCGGCAGTCAAATCAACTTCGACGTCCTCGGAAGTGGCAAAGCCGGTCGAAGCGGCGTGAATCGTGTATTTGCCTGGCGTCAGGCCGGTAAACGAGTAGGCGCCGTCCGCGTTGGTAGTGGCCGTCTTTGGCGTTGCACCGGCCGCAGTCAAGGTAACCGTAGCGCCGACAATGGCCGCACCGAATTCATCACTGATCACGCCACGCACGCTCATTCGGCCCTGGGCCATTGCACTTGTCACCACCGCGAGCGCGAGAATTGCAGCAGTCACCATCGGGAAGATCCTTCGAATAGTCATCATTAAACTCTCTTATTTAGAAAAATAACCGCGGCGACTATCGGGCTGTTCGCGATACGCGGTTATCTCTGAAATCTGAAATGCAAAATCAGAGGGAACTGGATTACGGCACGCCGATACCGCCGAACATGCCACCAAAACTGCCATTAAGATCGACGCCGCCCTGTGGGCGAGCACCTCCCTGCTGTTGGCGCGCTGCCACCATTTGCAGCAGCGGCTCAACGCCGCTGACGAGCGAGATCGCTGTGAGCTGGGTCGGGTCAGCACCCGGCAGACTTGAAAGCAAAATGATGTCGCCAACTTTCAGTTCATTGATCGAAATTACCGGCAAGCGATCGAGCATATCGGCCATGCTTCCGCCGCCACCGGGACGAGGTCCGCCTGGTCCCGCGCCCTGCGGGCCGCCGGCTCCCTGAGGTTTCTGACCCGGCCCTTGCGCTACTTGCGTTTGTCCCGACTGTCCCTGGCCCTGCGCTCGACCCTGGCCTCCCGGTCCACCGGGTCCACCCATGCCTCCACCTAACATCATGCCGCCGCCTTCAGGGAAACGGCGGATGACCGAATCCGGCTTGAAGTTGATCGTCAGCGGCTTCTTTGTTTGAAGATCGGTGATCTTGATTTGATTGTTCGCAACGTCGAGCGCGGTAACCGTGCCGCCGGCAACCTTAAAAGTTCCAAACAGAACTTCTTCGGCCGTCAGGTGCGTGCCGTCG
>DATISD010000476.1:0-5527 GCA_035469005.1 Pyrinomonadaceae bacterium
ACCAGGATGTTTCCGCGCAGAACTTCAGCCAGAGTCTCCAGTCCAAGATCCCGCGTAGGCGGATCGCCTTTGTGCGTCGCGTTCCAAGTGTCCCACTTGCGGCGATAGGCTTCGGCCTGGATCCACGCTGCGCGATAGCCGGCGACGTTCCCCATGCGCGTCGATGGCCCACGTGTCTGATAGACGCGTTTGGGATTCTCGCCGCAAGCCATCTTCAGTCCATACTTCGCACCGGGAAATTTCATTCCCTGCACCGTGCGAGACGGCACCAGTTTCACGACCACGCTCCGTCCGCCGATCAGATTGGCTGAGCCCGGCAAAATCTGCATCGTCGTCAACCCGCCGGCGAGCGCCCGCGGAATCTGCGGATCCTGGGGCCAAACCGAATGCTCTGCCCAGACGTTCGCCGTGACCGGATTGGTCGATTCGTTTCCGTCACTGTTCGCGTCAACACCCGGCGCCGGATAATCGCCGATGTGCGAGTGAACATCGATGAGGCCCGGCGTGACGTACTTTCCGGTTCCATCGATAACCAGGGCATCGGCAGGTGCGTCGATGGACGTTCCAACTGCTGCAATTTTCCCGTCACGCAGCAGCACCGAACCATTCGCGATCGTCGGCCCGGCAGCGGTCATGATCGTCGCGTTGCGAATTACCGTGGTGCGGCGCGGGAATGGCTTGTAGGTGCTCGGAAAAGGATCGGCATTCGGCAAGGAAGTTCCCCCTGGCCCGGGCGACGGCGCAGGCGAAGCCGTGGCTTGCGGACCAGCCAAGCCGGATTCTCTCTGCTGTTGTGTTTGCGGAAGCAACTGCGTCGCGAATGCGAGCAAGAGAACTCCGCAGGCGACGACACGAATCGTTGATTTCATTTTTGTCCCCTGAATGCGTGGCTGAAGTCGCGCCATTCTCTTACAAACCATTCGCGAGTGTCCAACGTTTTTTTTTGCTCGATTCAGAGTTCGAGGTTCAGCTTGAGTTTCTTACACATCAGCCTAAAGGCTGAACTCTAAACGCTCATTGGTCGCGCGTGTTATCATCTGATTGATCGCGCGTCAGCGTGAATTCAATAATGCTTTATCTATCGCAAGTGTTGGGTCGTCCCATCCTCGACCTGGATGGTGAGCGTGTCGCCGCGCTCAAAGATGTAATTGTGCGTTTGGGCGAGGAAGACCATCCGCCGGTCGCGGGATTCATGGCTCGCTACCGGCGGCGAAATTTCTTTCTACCGCGTTGGCGCATCGCGCACTTCGCCCAAGACGGTGTGCGTCTGAATTCCGACATTCTCGACCTGCGTCCTTTCATGCGGCGCGACGGCGAAGTTCTGCTCGCGCGCGACGTGCTCGACAAGCAATTGATCGACGTTGACGGTAAGCGCGTCGTGCGCGTCAACGACGTCCAAATCATTGAAGCCGCAAACGATTGGCGAGTCACCGGCGCCGACGTCAGCCTGATTGGCTTGTGGCGCCGTCTCGCGCCTTCGTTCATGCGTAGCGGCCGACCCGTCGAAGTGATCGATTGGGCCGACGTGGGCTATCTGGCCACCGACGCCGCAACGGTCCAATTGAAATCATCGCGCGGAAAACTCGCCCGCTTGCATCCGGTCGAGATTGCCCGGCTGGCTGAGGCTTTCTCGTACCAGCACGGCGCTGAGATCGTCGAATCCCTCGACGACGAAACCGCGGCCGAGACCTTGGAAGAAATGGCCGCGGAACGCCAGGCGCAAATTCTTGGAGACATGGACGAAGAGCGCGCCGCCGACATTCTCGAGCACATGTCGCCGGATGAAGCCGCGGACGTGCTAGGCGATCTTCCCGAAGAGAAGGCGGAGGACCTGCTCAACCGCATGGAAGATGAAGAGCAGTCAGAGGTCGCCGAACTGCTGACCTACGAAGATGACACCGCCGGTGGATTAATGACGACTGAGTTCGTTACTCTGCCACGCGACTTGACGGTCGGCGAGGCGCTCGCGCGTTTGCGAGAGATGGCTGAGACGCCGAACATGATCTATTACCTGTACGTCGTCGCCGGCGAAGAATCGTGGGCGTTGACGGGCGTAATCGCCCTGCGCAGTTTGATTCTCGCCGACCCGTCAGTCCCACTCGAAAATGTTATGCGCACTGAGATTCAGGTTGCGCATGTCGATGACGATGCAGCCGAGGTGGCCCAGAAAATCGCTGAGTACAATTTGCTCGCGCTGCCGGTCGTTGATGAGGCGGGAGAGATTCTTGGCATTGTGACCGTTGATGACGCGATTGAAATTCTCCTGCCAAAGGATTGGCGGCAACGATTGCCGCGCTTGTTAGGATGAGAATTTCAGATCGAGCTGTTCAGAAGTGGCGTCTGCGCCACGAACCAGCACGGTGCTTTGACGCGCGACTGTCCTGGTACGGGCCGGCCAAGGCCCTCCTTTAAACGGTGGGGCAAATGACAATCGAAAATCGGCAATGACTGAGGACCCTCCAAGTGACAGAGCAGCGACCAGACGTGCGAGACGTTGGGCGTCGTCTGTTGCGGCGCAGCGCCCAGGGTGTATCGACCGTGCGTCGCACTGTCGCGCGTCGTCGCAATCTGTTTGCATACTTTGCGATTATTGGTCCGGGTGTAATCACCGCATGCGCCGGAAATGACGCCGGCGGCATAGCAACTTTCGCTTCGATCGGAGCCGACTACGGCTATCGTCTTCTCTGGCTTCTAATCCCTCTTACATTCAGTCTCGGGATCGTTCAGGAGATGTGCGCACGCATGGGCGCCGTCACCGGCAAGGGTCTGTCG
The DNA here is from genome assembly GCA_035469005.1 of Pyrinomonadaceae bacterium. Lineage (GTDB taxonomy): Bacteria > Acidobacteriota > Blastocatellia > Pyrinomonadales > Pyrinomonadaceae > UBA11740. The sequence goes on from DATISD010000476.1 coordinate 2,773, forward strand.
GATCTGATTCGCGAACGGTTCGGCGTGCGATGGACGGCGTTTGTGATGTTGGCGCTGCTTGTCGCGAATGGCGGCGTGACAGTTTCAGAATTTGTGGGCATCGCGGCGGCACTGGAACTGCTGGGCGTCGCCCGCTTCATTTCAGTCCCGATCGCCGCTGCCGCGATCTGGTGGTTGGTAGTCAAAGGAACCTATCAACGAGTCGAGCGCGTCTTCCTCGCCATGTCGCTCGTCTTTCTCGCTTACGTGGTGTCGGCCTTTCTCGCGCATCCCCCGTGGGCGACCGTTGCTCGCGAAATCGTGCGACCGCACTTCGACTTCACGCCGGCATTCCTTTTCAGTTTTGTCGCGGTAATCGGAACAACTATTTCGCCTTACATGCAGGTCTTCATCCAATCCTCAGTTGTCGAAAAAGGGATTCGTGCTGAGAACTACCGCTTTACCCGGATAGATGTTTGGGTCGGCACCGTGTTCGCCATTCTGATTGTTTTTTTCATAGTGATTTCGACGGCCGCAACTCTTAACGTTCAGGGCGAACATGTTGAATCGGCGGCCCAGGCGGCGACCGCGCTGCGTCCCCTGGCTGGGCCTTACGCGTCAATTCTCTTTGCGGTTGGATTGTTTGGAGCGTCAATGCTGGCGGCCGGCGTGCTGCCACTGGCGACGGCTTACTCGATCAGCGAAGCCTTCGGGTTTGAGAAAGGCGTGTCCAGCAGTTTTCGCGAAGCGCCGATCTTTATCGGAGTCTTTACATTCCTGGTAGTTCTCGGAGCGACCGTAGCGGTAATGCCGGGTTTGTCACTGATTCACGTTCTGATCGTCACCCAGGTCATCAACGGTGTGCTCTTGCCGGTAATCCTGATAGCCGTCCTAAAGTTGGTTAATAACCGCGAGCTGATGGGCAGCCAGGTAAACGGCCCTTTGTACAACATTGCCGCCTGGCTTACTACGATTATCGTCTCGCTGCTCTCGCTATTGCTCATGCTAACCACGCTATTCCCTAAACTCTTTTCGTCCTTTAATTAAGTGGCCGCTCATCCATATTGTTCTCGCCAAGTTGCGAGTTTGATGGTAAAAGTACGTTCACCTGAGTACCCGGAAAACTAGATGGCAGCCGGTCAAGCAAACAAAAGGAACAGAATCATCGTCTTCGTCCTCGTCACCGTGGTGACGGGTCTGGCCCTTTACTTCTACGCATCCCATTTCCAATTCCACCTACCCGAGGGAAAAAACGCCAAACTTCAAAAGATACCGATCTTCGTATTATCAGCACTGCTCGGTTATCTCGCCGTACGAGCTCTGAATGCCGCCATTTTTGACCTCATCTTCCGGCTTCGCCGTGGTTACGAAGCTCCGACTCTGGCGCGAAACGTCTTCACCCTGCTCGCCTTCGCGATCGTGTTCGTCATTCTCTTCAAAAACCAGTATTTCGAATACGATTTGGGCGCGCTGTTCACGACGTCAGCGATCTTCGGTGTGATCATCGGTCTCGCCCTGCAAGATACGCTGGGCAATTTTTTTGCCGGCATCTCATTGCACGCCGATCGTCCCTTTCAGGTCGGTGACGTTATCGTCGTAGGCGACGACGTCGGCGTGGTCGAGAGCATCACCTGGCGTGCCATCAAGCTGCGCACTTTTCAGAATCATATTATCCTGGTGAGCAACAGCAACGCGGCGAGAGAAGCGATCGAAGTTATGCCCCGTAATAACCTTAATGCGAGGCTGGTCCTTTTCGGCACCCTATATTCCGACTCACCGGCAAAAACCATCCATGTTGTCCGTGAAGCGGTGCGCGACGCCGACAATGTCTCGGACAAGATTACTCCCATCGTCCGCATCAGAAATTTCGGCGACTCCTCGATTGATTGGGAAATAAAATACTGGCTCGATGACTACGCTAAATATAACGACACTGATGCGCTGGTGCGGCAGAGAATCTGGTATGCGTTACGGCGCAACGGTCTAAGCTTCGCTTTTCCGACGCGAACGATCCAAATCGACCGCAAGACGCCCATCCTGCCAATCAGACCCGAGGATCAAATCGCGGATCGCTTGTCGGCGGTCGATATTTTTGCGCCCCTCTCAGCGGACGAGCTTCGGCAGCTCGCCAAGGCGACTGCTGTTCACGTTTTCGCGCCGGGCGAGACGCTCATACGAGCCGGCGACGAAGGATCCTCGATGTTTGTGGTTCACAATGGCCGCGTTGCCGTTCAGGTATCTGACCGAGGCAGCCCGCGGACGGTGGCGACTCTGACTGATGGCAATTTCTTCGGCGAGATGGCGCTGTTTACGGGCGAGCCCCGGACCGCCAGTGTCGTGGCGGTCGAAGAAACCGAGGTATTTGAAATTGGCCACGCGGCCATGAAACATATCTTCCAAACCAATCCTGACCTCGCCGAGTCCATCAGCTGGACGATTACTGAGCGTCAAGCCGACCTCGCCAAAGGGTCTCAAGCGGCTCAGCCCAGCATTGCGGAAACCGCCGGCCTTCTGTCCTCCATTAAGCGCTTTTTCGGGCTTGGTTAGTCTCCTACTCAGCCTTGACCCGCAGGAAACTCCAAGGAAATACCGGCGTTTCCACCGACTTGACAATGGCGCACTCAGCATTTATTATCGCTTCGCGCTCACGCGAAAGATCGTTGCGAAAGCGGTCCGAATCATGAGCGTGAACTTAACAGGATTCGAGGAGGAAATAATCATGAGCATTGTTCGTTATGACCCATTTCGCGATTTGCGAACTCTCCAGGAGGAGGTC
>DATISD010000477.1:0-4419 GCA_035469005.1 Pyrinomonadaceae bacterium
GTCGCCGCTTCGCTTTGCCGGCGCACTCCAAAATTATCTGCCCGTAAATTGTGGGCGCCGCTTTTCCAGAAACGCGCGCACGCCTTCGCGGCCATCTTCCGATTCGAAGCAGCGCAGCTGCGCGTCAACCTCGTATTGCAGCATTTGCTCGAGGGTGCCGTGCTGGCTCGCGTAAACCGCTTGTTTGGCGGCGGCGATCGAAACTGCCGGGCCGTCACGCAGACGCCCTGCCAGCCTACGCGTCTCGGTCGCTAACTCTTCCGGAGCTACAACATAATTGACCAGGCCAAGCTGCAAAGCTCTCTGGGCGTTGATCGCATCGCCGAGAAAGAACATTTCGCAGGCAATATTTGACGGGACCATTCGCGGCAGAAAGTAAGTGCCGCCCCAATCAGGATGAAACCCCAGCTTAACGAATGATTGGCTGAAGGTCGCCGTAGACGAGGCAATGCGCAAATCACAAGCGAGGGCGAGATTGAACCCGGCTCCGGCGCAGGCGCCTTCAATCGAAGCAATGACCGGTTTGGTCATGTGTCGAAGCGTCAGGATCACGCGGCGCGCGGCGCCCAACAGCCGCGCGAACTCTTCCGTTTCCCCTCGCTCGACCAGCTCAGCCATGAAGTTCACGTCGCCACCCGCGCAGAAGGCTCGTCCTTCCCCACCAAGTACGACCACGCGTACATGCGGATCGCTTCCGGCTTCTTCCAGAGCTTCCGCCAGGTCGCGCCGCATGTGCCCGACGAGAGCATTAAGACGCTCAGGCCGATTCAGCGTGACCGTGACGATGCCATCGTCTTCAGCGATTTTGATCAGTTCTTCAGCCATGGGATTTGGACTGCGGCGACTTGTCGCCGCTTTGCTTGTCTTTCATGATAACCGGAAAGCGCCGACCAGTCGGCGCACTCCAAACTATTTTCCTCTGAACTCCGCTTTCCGCTTATTGACGTACGCGTCCAATCCTTCTTTGGCGTCTTCTGATTGAAACAGCTGCTGCTGTAATTCGCGCTCAAGCGCCAATGCCGACTCAAACGAAATCTCGCTGCCGGTTTGCACCGCGCGCTTAATTCTACCGACGGCGCGCGCGGCTTTAGCGGGCGTGGTGAATTTGCATGCGTAGTCCATGACCTGGGCCACGAACGCTTCGCCGCTTTCGGCGTCAAAGACCTGGTTCACCAGACCAAGGCTTTCGCCTTTTTCAAAATCAAATAATTCGCCGGTCGCCATCAACTCAATTGCTTTTGGTTTACCGACGATGCGCGCCAGCCGTTGCGTCCCACCTGTTCCCGGCAGAACACCGAGGCTAACTTCAGGCAAACCCATCTTGCCGGCGTTACGCCGCGCAACCCGCAGGTCGGCCGCCATCGCGACTTCCAACCCGCCACCGACACAATGCCCGTTGATCGCGGCAATCACCAGCTTTGGAGTCTGCTCCAAACGAGAAAGCGTTTCGTTGGCATGCAGGCAAAAATAATATTTGAACTCCGGCGTGACGTCGCTCAACATCTGGATGTTCGCCCCGGCGCAGAAAAACTTTTCGCCGCTGCCGGTGATGACAATCACCTGAACGCTTTCATCCATCCGCGCTGCGAGAATGCGCGCATCGAGTTGCTGCATCATCTCGTACGAATAGGTATTAGCCGGCGGATCGTTGAGCGTTAGGATCGCGACGCCACTGGCGACGCTATATCCGACAAGGTCGGTCGATTTAACTGGTGAAATTTGAGTTGCCATATTTACGCGGTGCGCCAAATATTAACTTTTTCAGATAACTTCGAATCGGCGAGCGTCAACGACGCTTTTTCAGTTGATACGAAACCATTCACAAACAACCGCGTCATATTATCGACGAGTTGGTTCACTGACAACTTGCCCGCGCTGTCGTACCAGTTGTAAATCCAATTCATCATCCCAAACAACGCATAGGTCGCCACGGTCAGATCGACGCGGGCGGTCTTGGATTCACGCTCCTGAATCTCGCGTAAAATCTTTCGCGCCAGCTTCGCATACTTTTCCTTCTTGCCCGACACATGCTTGTGCATATCGCCGGCCAGCGACTCAGCCTCATGCGACAACACCTTCATCTCAGCCATGTTGGTGGCAAAGAAGGAGAGATGATTGTCGATGAAGATGCGCAGCTTCTCGAAAGGATCGTCAATGCCCTTGATTCGCTGCTCGAGCCGTTCCAGCACTCGACCGAAGCAATGGTCCTGAATCAGGAACAGCAACTCTTCTTTCGATTTGCAGTAATGATAAAGACCGGCCAGGCTTACGCCGGTGGCGCGCGAAATGTCGCGCATTGAAGTCGAGTGATAGCTCTTCTCGGCAAAGATCCGCGCCGAGGTGCGCAGGATCAGTTCGAGCTTTTGATCGCGTCGAGATTGGTGGCTCATTGATTCATTGGCTCATTGATTCATTTAGGCACTGTTTCATTGGTTTTCAATGAATCAATGGTTCAATGAATCAATGGTCCAATGAATCAATGGTTCAATGAATCAATGGTTCAATGAATCAATGATTAAATTCTTACGTACTCAAACTCGAACGGCTTGCCTTTGATTCCAGACGCCGGCGGCGCAATCCAGTTCGCGATTTTGCCGGGCTCGGTTACGGGCTTCATCAGGCTCCCGACGTATTCCCGATCTTCGATGGTCGGCAGCCAGTCGGATTTTTTCTGCTCGAATTCTTCTTTGGTGATCAGGGTGCCGTCGAGATCGAAATAATGACCGGCGTATTCGCCCACGTGACGATGGAAACGCACGTTCGGGAGATACAGCCGCTGCGCCAGCCCTTCATCGGCCAGTGCTTTGTTCCAGCGGGCCAGCCCCTTTTCGCAATCCTTCACGTATTCGCTGCGCAGGATTTCATTCAAAGCGTTCCGCAGAGGCACTTCGCGCGGCACGAGCTTTCCATCTTCGACAACCATCATCGTGAACGATCCTTCGGCCGCCACGTGATCTTTGTATTGCTCCTGCTCTTTGAATCGACCTTTTAATCCCGCGGCAAAGAAGTCTGCGGAGTTCGAGCTGATCTCACCGCCAAATAAATCCAGTGAGTAACTGAACCAGAAGTTGATGTACTTCTGCACAATCTCGAGCGGGATGCCGCCCAGCAGGCGCACGTCTTCGGATGGGTTTTGTTTCATCAATTGCGCCGTGCGTTTGACGACGCGACTCAAACCAGTGTCGCCCACAAACATGTGATGAGCTTCCTCTGTCAACATAAATTTGCAGGTGCGCGCCAGCGGTTCGAATCCGGACTCAGCCAAAGCCGAGAGCTGATACTTGCCGTCCCGGTCGGTGAACATCGTGAAGGCGTAAAAGTTGAGCCAGTCATCGCACGGCTGATTAAAAGCTTCCAGAATGCGCGGCTTGTCTGGATTCCCGCTGCGCCGTTCAAGCAAAGCATCTGCCTCGTCGCGACCGTCGCGGCCGAAATATCCGTGCAGCAGATAGACCATCGCCCAAAGATGCCGGCCCTCTTCGACGTTCACCTGAAAAAGATTGCGCAGGTCATAGAGCGATGGGCAGGTGTGGCCGAGTCGACGTTGTTGCTCAACCGACGCTGGTTCGGTGTCGCCCTGGGTCACGATGATCCGGCGCAGGGCGTTCCGAAATTCACCGGGCACTTCCTGATAAGCAGGCGCGCCATAGTTATCGCCGAAACCGACTCTGGCGTCAGCTTGCGCCGGCTCAAGGAAGATGCCCCAGCGATACTCCGGCATTTTCACATAATCGAAATGCGCCCAGCCCTCAGAGCCAACGTCAACGGCCGTGCGCAGCCAGACATCTTTCTGCTGAAAACCTTCAGGCCCCATGTCATGCCACCAACTGAGAAAATTCGGCAACCACTTCTCCAGCGCGCGCTGCAGACGCTTGTCTTCGGAAAGATTTACGTTATTAGGAATGCGTTCGTATAGATTCATAAATATTTACTCATTGATTCATTGAATCAATGATCCGTTGAGTCAATTTCTTCAGGTTCTCTTGAAATCAAACTGCGCCTGTGTCGGTTTGCCGTAATTAGTCAGGGCTCCGTTTGGCCCGACCGCATTCGGTCTTTGAAAGATCCAGTTTTGCCACGCCGTCAGGCGTCCATAAATCTTCGTGTCCATTGTTTCCGGTCCGGCGAATCGCAGTGATGCTTCCATTCCCGTCAGCGCATCGGGTGAAAGCGACGTGCGCTCTTCAATCGCTACCCGGATCTCATCGTCCCAATCAAGATCATCCGGCGCAAAGGTGACGAGACCGAATTCTTCCGCCGCTTCCGTATCGAACACGCCGTCGTGTGCAAACGCTTCATATGCCTTCTTCGGCTCAGCAAGAAACCGGGACTCAAGGCGGGTCAACCCATTGCTCATCGGAAAAGCTCCCGGATTTAATTCGCTTAGAGCGATCTCAACTGTTTCGTCTGTATTGTTCA
>DATISD010000478.1:0-5025 GCA_035469005.1 Pyrinomonadaceae bacterium
TCTGACAGGACTGAGCTAGCTTTCGACGCCGACCTCCTATTGCAGGGAGATCGCGACGTTCAGGAATTGAAGCGGTTCACCGCGGCCCCGCTTGAATGCCTGATTGATTCCGTCGAAGTTTTTGGCAGCGACGGACAGCGATTAGTAGTCATCAGCGGAGAGTCTGCCAGTCTCAAGATCGAAACCTCAATCGACAACGCCGAAATCAGCGTCACATCAAATGGCTAGTGAGCTAATCTAATCTTAATGAGTCAGTGTATTTACCGCGAAGCGGTTTCGGCCTCGAGCCAAAGGTGGCCGTGGGCCAGGTCGGGTTAAGAGCAGTGATGAATGACGCAAGCCCGACAGTTTTGCGCTCGGTACGCACGCCTCCGGCGTGCTTAAGGAGCGAAGCACGCCAGAGGCGTGCGTACCCAACTGCATCACGGTTGCGCTCCATTAGGGATCCTAATTGTGATTGAAGAAATCAAAGAAGCCCGTCGCCGCGAGTCGAGCTTCGCTACGCGTCCCACTCCTTAATTATCTTTCCATTGATGGCGTACTCGACCGACTTGAAAATATCTGTTGGCGGAAAAAGCCGCGTCGTGATAAATACGCCGTCTCGAATGACCTGGTCTCAAGTTTACGATCCGCTCGGCAACGCGTTTTTATCGACTGCGTTTGCAGCCCTTCCGATCGTGGTGCTGCTCGGAAGTCTGGGTGTATTTCGCGTCAGAGCGCACTATGCGGCATTAATGGGCCTGGCAGCATCGCTGGTGGTGGCGGTTGCAGTATTTCGCATGCCGGTGGTAATGACTCTTGCAAGCGCCGGTTACGGCGCGGCCTACGGTTTATTCCCAATCGGCTGGATCGTGCTCAATGTGATTTTTCTTTACCAGTTAACGACCGAATGTGGCTTGTTCGAAAAGCTGAGACACAGCATCACTGGCTTAACTGAAGATCGCAGATTGCAACTTCTGCTGGTCGCCTTTAGCTTTGGGGCGTTCATTGAAGGGGCGTGCGGATTCGGAACCCCGGTCGCGGTAACCGGCGCGATCTTGATTGGATTAGGCTTCACGCCGCTGGCCGCGTCTGGGCTTTCGCTAATTGCCAACACGGCGCCGGTCGCCTTTGGTGCATTGGGCGCGCCGCTCATCGGATTACAGGGTGTGACCGGCCTGGATCTAAAAGCCTTGAGCGCAATGGTCGGACGTCAGCTTCCTTTCTTTTCATTGCTCGTGCCGTTCTGGCTGATTTGGGCCTTCGCAGGTTTTCGCGGAATGCTGGAAATCTGGCCGGCAGTTCTGGTCGCTGGCGTTGCGTTCGCGGTGCCGCAATTTCTGGTTTCAAATTTTCATGGACCGTGGTTGGTTGATGTGGTAGCAGCATTCGTTTCGATCGGCTCGCTGGCTCTCTTCTTAAAATTCTGGCAGCCGAAACGTATTTGGCGCGGGTCAGAAGCCCACGCGTCAGCCAGGCCTCCCGGCGATGAAGGATCCGTTGCAGATCATCCTGATCAGTGGGCCCAAGAGGCCCTCCCTCATGGTCGGGTTTCTGACACTATCCGTCCCTGGATGCCCTGGATGATTCTCAGCGTAGTCGTTTTTGTTTGGGGTCTGCCACAGACGAAAGCGTTTCTTGACGCGATCGCCTTTCCCAGGATTCCGATTTACGGTTTGAATAAACTCGTCCTTCGCGTTCCACCGGTCATCGCACAACCAACCGCCGAAACCGCAGTCTTCAATTTCAACTTTTTGTCGGCGTCGGGTAGCGGTATCTTTCTGGCTTCAATCATCGCCGGCTTCGCGATGGGGTATTCCGTTCGCGGGCTGGTGCGCGTTTACTGGAAGACGCTCCGGATTGTGCGCAACTCGCTGCTGACGATTGCCGTGATGATGGCGATTGGTTTCACGACGCGCTACTCAGGTATGGATGCGACCCTTGGTCTGGCTTTCGCGAAGACGGGTTGGCTTTATCCATTCTTTGGTACGATGCTCGGCTGGTTGGGCGTGGCGCTGACCGGATCGGATACGTCGTCGAACGTTCTGTTTGGGAGTCTGCAAAAAATCACTGCGACGCAGGTAGGCCTAAGCCCGATTTTGATGGGAGCGGCGAACAGTTCCGGTGGCGTGATGGGCAAGATGATCGACGCGCAATCGATTGTCGTCGCCAGCGCGGCGACGCGCTGGTACGGACACGAAGGCGACATCCTGCGATACGTTTTCTTTCATAGTCTGGTGCTGGCCGGTCTGGTGGGCGTTCTGGTCATGCTTCAGGCTTACATCTTTAAGTTTATGATTGTGCATTGAGGATCCAATGGATTTTCTCCCTCTCCCTTTGGGAGAGGGCCGGGGAGAGGGGCGGAGCTACTGCCAGTAACCCCTCACCCTAACCCTCTCCCGGGAGAGGAACCGAACAATGGATTCGTACTTGAGAAAAACTTCCGAGTAATAGTTAGGAGTAAGACATGCTTCGACACCGTCTTCTTTCCATTCTTGCTCTCATCGTTATTGGCAGCGCTGTTCATGCACAGCCTTCCACGCGCCAGACCGTGTTGGCTAACGTCGATTCCTCGCTGATCAACGGTCTTCATTATCGTTTGGTTGGGCCATCGCGGGGCGGGCGCGTTACGACGGTGACCGGAGTCCCCTCACAACCGAAAACTTTCTACATGGGCGTCGCCAGCGGCGGACTGTTCCGCACGACTGATGGAGGCGCGACCTGGGTTCCGATTACCGATGGCAAAGTGCCGGTAGGCTCCACCGGCTGTGTCGCGGTGGCCGACTCTGACCCGAACGTAATTTATCTCGGCACCGGATCGGACGATGTACGCAGCAATGTCTCGACAGGTCGCGGCATGTACAAATCCACGGACGGCGGACAGAGCTGGAAGTTCATCGGGCTATACAACGCTGGTCAAATTGGCGGAGTTCGGATCCATCCGACAAACCCGAACATCGTTTGGGTTTCGGCCCAGGGCGACACGTTCAAATCGAATGCCGAACGCGGCGTCTTCAAGACAACTGACGGCGGCCAAACCTGGCGCAAGGTCCTGTTCGTTTCGGATCAAGTCGGGGCGATGGACATCGAACTGCAACCCGGCAATCCCGATGTCGTCTACGCCTGGATGTCGCGGCTGGAACGTAAGCCATGGACGATCATCAGTGGCTCGCGCGACGGCGGATTTTACAAGAGTACCGACGGCGGCGAACATTTCACGAAGATCACCAACGGTCTTCCGACAGAGTTAATTGGCAAAGCAAATCTGGCGGTGACGGCAGCCAAACCTGATCGCCTTTATGCCTTAATTGAAGCAAAGCCCGGGAGTGGACTCTATCGCTCAGACGATGCCGGCCAGACGTGGACCGCGATGAATCCGCAGCCGGCGCAAATCGCCTCGGGGATGATTCAGCGGCCTTTTTATTATGTGGCTCTCGGCGCTGATCCGACGAATGCCGATGTTGTTTATACGGGCGCCGAAGGATTTTTCAAATCAACGGACGGCGGGAAAACCTTCTCTGTCTTTCGCACGCCCCACGGCGACAATCACGACATTTGGATCAGTCCTAAAGACGGAAACACCATGATTCAGTCGAACGATGGGGGGGCGAACGTGTCATTTGATGGCGGGCGCACCTGGTCGTCGCAAATGAACCAGCCGACCGCAGAAATTTACGGCGTCTGGGTTGACAATCAATTTCCTTACAAGCTTTACGGCGCGCAACAGGACAATACGACGGTCATCATCTCCAGCCAGACAGACGCGCAGGGGCGCGAAGAGTGGCGCACCGGTCCCGGCTGCGAGACTGGGCCAATCATGCCTTACCCGAAAGATCCGAATGTCGTTTACGGATCGTGCAAAGGGCAATACGGCGTGATGAATCTCAAGGTCGGCCAGGAGAAAAACTATTGGGTGGGAGGGCAATCTTTGTATGGAAATCCTGCCAGCGACTTGATCTTACGTTTTCAGCGCGTCTCGCCCATGGCCACGTCGCCGCACGACCCGGAAGTGCTTTATTACGGTTCGCAGTACCTGCATCGGACCCGCGACAAAGGAGTGACCTGGGAAAAGATCTCGCCCGACTTAACTGCCAAACCGTCATGCTGTCAGGGAGCGAGCGGCGAACCGATCACGCGCGACGTGACGGGCGAAGAGTTTTACAGCACGCTCTACGCGATCGCTGAATCGCCTCTCGAGAAAGGCGTGATTTGGACCGGAGCCAACGATGGCCCGTTTCACGTGACGCGCGACGACGGCAAGACATGGACGAACATCACGCCAAAAGATTTGCCGGAAGGCGGACGCGTGCAGTACATCGATCCGTCTCCGCATCGGAAGGGGTCGGCCTATTTTGCGGTTTATCGTTGGCTGCTTGGTGATTATCAGCCGTATATCTATCGCACGGATGATTATGGAAAGACCTGGACGCGTCTGACAGACGGTAAGAACGGAATTCCAGCGGATTGGCCCACGCGCGTCGTGCGCGAAGATCCTGACCGCGAAGGGTTGCTGTACGCGGGAACGGAATTCGGCATGTTCATTTCGTTCGATAACGGCGCTCACTGGCAATCGTTCCAACTAAACCTGCCGAATGTTCCGGTCACGGATATCAAAGTACATCGGAAAGATTTGATCGTTTCGACGCAGGGCCGGGCCTTTTGGATCATCGACGACATCAGTTCGTTACATCAGCTTACGACCGAAAAAATTGCCGACGTTCGTCTTTTCACACCACGAGATGGATATCGAACTCGCACCAGTCCGTCCAATCTCGGACCAATCGTGGAGTACTTTCTGCCCTCAACTGCCACCGGAGCGGTAGTTCTCGAGATACTCGACGAGCAGGGAACTGTGATCAATTCGTATAACAGCGAGGCGCGACCTCCTGGTCGCAGCGGACGCGGAGCCGGTGGCGGCCCAGAGGCCGCGCCTGACGATCCGGATGCGCCGGCGGGTCGAAGATTCGGGCCGCCTCCGCCGCGGGTGACGAAAAGCGCGGGGCTTAATCGCGTGGTTTGGGATGTTAGAAACAAAGAGGGCGTCAC
>DATISD010000479.1:0-7738 GCA_035469005.1 Pyrinomonadaceae bacterium
GATGGTGAAGCCGCGTTGCGAAAGCTGGAAGAAAGCAACGTAGACGTGTTGCTGTGCGACATCAACATGCCGCACATGGATGGGATGGAGCTTCTGCGCCGCGTGCATGAACGGCCGAATCCTCCGGAAGTTATCATGCTAACCGGTCAGGGCACGATCGAAACAGCGGTTGAGGCAATGAAGCTGGGCGCGTACGACTACCTCACGAAGCCTTACAGCATCAATGAACTCGACGTGCGCGTGCGCCAGGCCGCGGAGAAGCGAAACCTGCGCGTTGATAATCAAAGACTGCGCGCGCAAATCGAACGTAAGTCGGCCGTTCCAGAAATCGTCAGCCAGTCTGAAGCAATGGCCGAAGCTATCCGTTTAGTTCAGCGCGTAGCGCCGTCCGAAGCATCTGTCCTGATTACCGGCGAGTCAGGCACTGGCAAAGAACTGATTGCCCAGGCAATTCATCGCTTGTCGAATCGCGCTAACGGCGCGTTCATCGATCTGAACTGCGCGGCATTTCAGGAGACGTTGCTTGAATCTGAATTATTCGGATACGAGGCTGGAGCTTTCTCAGGAGCAAAAGCGCGCAAACTTGGCTTGATCGAATTAGCCGACGGCGGGACATTGTTCCTGGATGAAGTGACTGAGTTGCCGGCGGGCCTGCAAGCGAAACTACTGCGGGCAATCGAAACGCGAACATTTTTCCGCGTCGGCGGAGTGCGCAAAGTCGAAGTCAACGTTCGCGTTGTTGCGGCGACGAACCGCAACCTCGACGCAGTAATCGCGGACGGCACTCTCCGCGCTGACCTGCTCTATCGCATCAACAGTTTCCAGATTCATCTGGCGCCGTTACGCGAGCGGCCGGAAGACGTCGAACCCTTAATGCAGCACATGCTCAGGCAACTAACTGCCAACCCAATCAATGTTACTCCTGATGCCTTGGACAGCATGCGCTCGTACAGTTGGCCCGGCAACGTCCGTCAGCTTCGCAATTGTCTGGAACGCGCGGTGTTGCTGTCGAACGATGGTCGCATCACCTTAAGTGAGTTGCCTCCGGAAGTGGCGCGCACCAACGGCTCGATGCCTTTTGTTTCTACGCAAACTAGCGGCGGCCCAACCATGAACGTTTCCGCAGATAACGCTTCCAACACAGGCTCACTGCGCGATGTTGAGAAACAACAAATCATTGCTGCTCTCGAGCGGACCGGTTGGCATAGAGGAAAAGCAGCGGAAGCCCTCGGCATTTCACCTTCTACGCTGTATCGCAGGTTGCGCGATTACAATTTGGAGGGAAGATTGAGGTAGGTGGGCCAGGCTTCAGTGTCCCGGCACACAGAGTAAAGTCTATGCCACCGTTAACTCTTGAGCAGCTTTCGATCAATTTTCCCGCGGTCATTCTTTGGGAGTGAGGTTACGAATTCGATCCATCGCGGGTACTTGTAGTTGGCGATTCGATTTTTGACGAACTGCTTGATGTCTGTGGCAAGAACCTGGCCTGGCTCATGCCCCTCACGAGCAACGACGAACGCTTTCGGCTTGACCAAACCATCACCTTCATCATGGCCGATAACGGCGCATTCCAGCACCGCTTCATGTTGCAGCAAGCAGTTTTCAATTTCCCCCGGAGTCACAAAGATGCCGCCAACTTTCAACATGTCATCCGTGCGGCCGTGATACCAGTAGTAACCTTCCGGATCGACGTGGAATTGATCGCCGCTGGTGCACCAATCTCCAGCAAAGGTCGCTTTCGACTTTTCATGCGCGTTCCAATAGCAAAGTGCGGCTGAGTCGCCTCTGATTCTTAGCGTACCCATTTCGCCGATCGGAACTTCGTTATCATCTGCGTCGACGATTCTCGCCTCGTAACCCTCGACGATCCGTCCCAGACTGCCTGGCTTCACCGCGCCGGGACGATTCGTGATGTAGATGTGGAACATTTCGGCGGATCCGATACCGTCGCAAATCTCGACACCAAATGTTTCTTTCCAGCGATGGTAAAGCTCAACCGGCAAAGCCTCGCCCGCTGAATAACAGAAGCGAATGCTGGAAAGATCCCGCTTGTGCGCATCTTCGACGTTCAGCATGGCATTGATCATCGTCGGCACAGTGGTAAGGATGGTCGGCCGATAGTGCTCGATCACCTCGAACATCTTTTCCGCTGTGGATCGTTCGGCAAAGAGTGCCGTCGCGCCGCCGACTGAGAATGGAAAAAGGAGGTTGGTTCCAGTCGCATAACCAAAGAATAGTTTAGGCACCGAAACGGTAAGATCGTTTTCAATCACCCCCATCGTACGTTTGGCAAAAACCTCGGTGTTGTAGGGCAGATCGTGTTGAAGGTGGACTGCACCTTTGGGATGTCCGGTTGAGCCAGACGTGAACAACCAGATGGCAATATCGTCCCGATGCGTTTCGGCGGCCCGGCAGGCAGGCAGTTGGGCGTCGACGATCTCTGAAAACGAAATTGATTTGACCTTGGTTCGCAAATTGAGCGGCTCTGCGTCAATCGCGTTGTTGCGAACAATGATCAGCGAACGCACATGATTTGACTCGGGTAACACCTCGACGATCGGCTCAAGAAACGATTCGTGTGCTATAACCGCGCGGGCCCGCGTGTATTCCAGATAGTACCTATAGTCATCGGCTGGCAGCAGCGGATTGACCATTGTGATCACAGCGCCTATGCGGGCTGCTCCAAACCATGACCACACAAACTCCGGACAATCAGGCAGGACGATTAGGACTCGGTTTTCTATCCCGACACCGAGTTCGCGCAGCGCATTGCCAACCCGATTCGACATACGCGCCGCTTCGCCGTAGGTAAAGGTTTGATCTCGGAAATGCAGGCAAACTTTGTTTTCGCGCCCTTCCTCCAGGTTGTGGTAGAGGAAGTAATCGGCCATGTTGAAGAGTTCAGGAAATTCTACAGGCATGGAGGTTGTGCGGATTACTTCGCGAACGGACAGCCCTTATCATCATGCCGTGCGCCGAGATACGTTCGCGCTTCCCAAAGCTCGGGAAAGAATTTTTTGTCGAGCGTCGTTTGCAGATAAGCCACGCCCGCCGAACCACCGGTGCCGCGTTTCGTGCCTACCATGCGCTCAACCATTTTGATGTGATGCGAGCGCCACAGCGAAAAATATTCGTCGTGTTCCAGTAACGCTTCAGCCAACTGATATTCCTTGTTCAATTGCTCGGGATGCGTGAGGATTTCGACTATGGCGCGCTGTCGCTTGCCGTAATTGCTGCGGCGCTCCTTCTCCTCACGCGGCTCATCGCTGGCGGGCATGTCAAACCCCGCACGACGCAGCAACGCGAAGAATGCTTCGGATAGCGGAGGCTGCTGCATCCTGGCTTCGAGGCGACGGCGCGCAAAATCATCATCACGAAACTCGCGGATGATCCTTTCATCTTTGAGCCCGGATGAAAATTCGATCTCGCGAAACTGCATCGATTGAAAGCCGCTGGCCGGATTCAGCTCATCACGAAAACCGAGAAAACGCACCGGCGACATTGTTTCCAGAATATGAATTTGCGCTATCAGAAGCTTTTCGATCTCGACGACACGCCGTAAGGCCTGCGCCGCCTCGACGGCGCGATCTTGTTTCATCAAAACAATCGCCGCGTCGATCTCATGAAGGATTTGCTTGAACCAGAGTTCGTAGGCCTGGTGCACGGTGATGAACAGCAGTTCGTCGTGATGCGCCGGTGAGGACAAGCAGGTCTGCAGGCCGATTAGCTCCGGCACTCGCAGGTACTTGTTGTAAGAGAGCGGAGCGCTTTGACCGTAATCTTCTGACATGACCTAGCAGTTAAGCTTTCGGAAACTCCGGCATTTCGCGAACCCGACGGGCCTGGGCTAAATGTCTTTGACCGTGAAGAACTGTGACTACAAATGCATCAGCCAGACTGTAACGCATTAACGGCGTAACGGGCGAGCGCAGCCGCGTTTTATTGTAATCGATACCGATCGATTGGTGGACGAAATCGAGGAACCTGGCCTGCTGATTGGCGAACATTTCCAGCGCTCCCGGAATGTTGGATGAATCAGCAGGACGAAATATTTTCGGGGCCGGCAATTTCCTTTTGGTTTCGGGGCTGACTTGTTTAGCGAGCCATCCTCCCATCATGCTGGGTTTATAAGAGGGTGGGTTGGTCACCGGCCATTTGCTTCGCCCGCGTTCCAATGCAGCCTGGAAATATTTTTCAAACTCATTCGCTGCGACTGCCAGATGCTCGAGGCATTGCGCAATACTCCATTGACCGGCTGATGGTTTCCAATTGATCTGAGCCTCGGTCAGACCTGAAGCCAGAATTCGCGCGGCGTCGCTGTTCTTCTCAGTTTCCGAAGTAACTGTCTTCAAGAAGTCCGGCGAATTCAGGAATAGTTTCATTGATAGTTCTTCTCTGTTTGGAGTTCCGCCTTCAGGCGGCTGCCGCATAAATGCGAAATTCCAAACTCATCAAAATGCAGCTCCGGCTTTTTCTGTCGTTTCATACTCGCGATGGTCGCGAATTTTCTTCATCTCGGCGATCACCAATTCCAACTCTTCGTCTTTGGTGTAGAAATGCGGCGAGACGCGCACGCCGGCACCGGGTCGAAAATCAACGATGAATTCTCGCCGAATCAATTCCCTGGTAATCGCTGCAGCATTGTCATCCCAAATTGTAATCGTGCCGCCACGCCGCGCCGGATCTCTCGGACTGGTTACGCGAAAGCCGGCTGCTTCAGCCAACTCAATTAACCGTTGCGTTTGTCGAATACTCTTTTCGCGAATTGCATCGACCCCAATCTCGTTGATGATTTGGTAGCCCGATTCGGCGGCATAGAGGGCCGGGATTGCGGGCGAGCCATGCAGGAAACGGGTAATGTTTGGGGCGTAATGCATCTCAGTTTCAAACGCGAACGGATGTTCGTGCGCCATCCACCCGGTTGTCTTCGGTTTAAATCGATCGATCAAATCAGGCCGCACGTAAAGATAACCGGCGCCTGGCCCGCCACAAAGCCATTTAACTGAACCACCAGTCGCGAAATCCACATCCAGGTCTTTCACGCTGAAGGGGACCGTGCCCGCTGATTGATAAGTGTCGAGGACGACTATAGCGCCGACTTCGTGCGCTCGCTCAGTGATCGCTTTGGCATCCTGAAGAAAAGCACTCTTGAAAAGGACGTGTGAGATCGGAACCAACAGCGTTTCGTCATCGATGGCCGCGATCATTCTCTGGAGCGGCATCGTGATGCCGTCATCCGACCTGACGCGCTCAATTCGCAAACCGTTCTCGCGAGCATGCGCTTCATAGACATACATCACGGACGGAAAATTGAGCTCCTCAAAGACTATTTTGTTTCGTTTTGAATTCGGCGGCAGCGGCAAGAGCGCTGAAAGAATTAACGACTGGCAAATCGAAACATTCTGATGCATGACGACGGTGTTTGGATCCGCGCCGATAATGCGCGCAACCTCGTTTCCGATCGTCACCGGCATGTCCCACCACCCTTCGGCCCACGCGCGCACTCCGCGCGCAGCCCAGATGTCCGCGTACTCATGCAATCGATCGTAAGTCGCGCGCGGCATCGCGCCGAGACTGTGCGAGATCAGATAAACGGTCTTTTCCAGAATAGGAAATTCAGAACGATATTTGAGCAGGTTGTCAGTCAAGAGCAGCTCCGTTTGGATTAGATGTTAATTTATCACATGATAGGTTTGGAGTTCCGCCTTGAGGCGGGTTCGATCATGTTGTCCGCCTAAAGGCGGTACTCCAAAACCATTCTCGCTCATGTGGAAGTTCGCGCATCCGATCAAACATCCAATCCCTGAGACGCTCTGGCCGACGGCCGAAGAGGCGGCTGGTTCATTGCTGTTTCAACCAATCAGGATTGGCCCGCTCCGGCTCGAGAGCCGTACCTGGGTGCCCGCCATGGTCCCCTGGCGCGCTACTGAAGATGGATTCGTCACGCAGGACAACCTTGATTGGTACCGGCGATTCGCTGAGGGCCGCCCCGCGGCGATTGTGGTTGAAGCAACGGGCGTTCGCGATATTCCCAGCGGTCCGCTGCTGCGCATTGGCCACGATCGATTTCTGCCTGGATTGAAGAAACTCGTCGAAACAGTCCGGGAAGCCAGCGAGGGTCACACCAAACTCTTTATTCAGATCATCGATTTCCTTGCCGTCAAACGCCGGCCTGACCCAATCAAATTCTTTGAGCGATTTCTGACGATAAACGATCGCCATCGCCAGGCGATCGCCGGAATTACGAATGCTTCTTACTGGCTGAGTGCTAACGAATCTCACCTGCGTGAGTTCTTACAGACTGCCGATGATGAAGTTATCGACCAGGTTCTTACCGCTCGAGAACTTGAATCACTGCGCTTCGGTTATCGTGAACGCGTGACCGATACGCACCTGCCGCACATCCATGACCTGCCGCAGGTTCTGCCGACTATCTTCGCCGACGCCGCTCACCGCGCACGCAAAGCCGGATTTGATGGAGTTGAATTGCACTACGCCCATGCGTACACGATGGCTGGTTTTATGAGCGCGCTGAATGATCGCGACGATGGATATGGTGGGCCGCGAGAGAATCGCGTTCGCCTGCCCCTGGAAGTTTATCGCGCCGTGCGCGAACACGTCGGCGACGATTACGTAGTTGGCGTCCGGTTTCTGGGCGATGAAGTAATTGCCGGCGGCAATCGTATCGAAGACGCAGTTTACTTTGGAGTGCAGTTCGGCAAAGCCGGGTTCGACTATCTCTCGATCTCAAAAGGCGGCAAATTCGAAGACGCGGAACAACCCAAAGTCGGGCAGGCCGTTTACCCTTACACCGGCCAGAGCGGATACGAGTGCATGCCCACGACGCTGTCTGACGAACGCGGCCCGTTTGGCCGTTCCGTTCCCCTGGTAGCGAACATCAAACAGGCAGTGAGTTCCGCCGGATTTACTACTCCAATTGTGGCGACCGGGGGCATCACGACCTTTGAGCAAGCTGAACAGATCTTGAGAGATGGAAACGCTGATATTATCGGCATGGCGCGCCAGGCGCTCGCCGATCCCGACTGGTTCTTAAAAGTTAGACTGGGACGCGGAGGTGAGGTCCGCCGCTGCACTTACACGAACTACTGTGAAGCGCTCGATCAAGCTCACCGCCAGGTAACATGTAAACTTTGGGACCGAAAAGATCTCGACGAGCCGGGAATCACGATCGCCGCCGACGGACACCGGCGATTACTACCGCCGAACTGGGAGTCGAACCGCTAATCGTTGCGCGACCGCTTCATCACCCGGCCAGGGGTGAAATATTTGTAGAGCGCCAGAACCTTCGAGACCTGAAGCTCCTTTAGGTGCGAAATGAAATTTAGCCAGACCATCTCGCTCCTAAAGGAGCTTGATCGATGTCGGACTGCCGGTGTTATAAATATCTCGCTCCTAACGGAGCGAAGACGCGGACGACGTATTGGAAAGTCCGCAGTCATTGATCGACTGACTATATGTGCGAGGGTCTCGGAGGAGTAATCTCAATGCCTGGCAAAGCCGAATTCAAGCAAGTCTTCGAAGAACTGAAATCCATCTTCAAGCCTTACGCGAAGAAAATGGATGTCGCGCATGATACCGACGAGCACTACATGCTCAATACGCGGTTCATCATGAAAAACAAACAGCCGCTGTGCTTTGGCGGCGTCAGGAGCGGCAAAAACTATGTGAGCTTCTATTTAATGTCGATTTACGCATCACCGGATTTGTTGAAGACGAT
>DATISD010000480.1:0-3220 GCA_035469005.1 Pyrinomonadaceae bacterium
TTCTTTTGTGCTTTCGGTCCTCCGAATACACTGTTATTGAAATCGTATTCCTTCATCTCGTTGAATGCCTGATCCCCGGTCCAGCCGTCGTGAGAAATTCGGTAAATGGCCGTCATGGCGCCGGTGCGGTGCCGCCCCCCCTTGCGGTGGACGTAAACGGGCCAGTTGGCTGGATCGTTAACTATACTGAGAAAGTACGTAACCTGTTCTTTGGTTGCCGGCATGCTCGACTTCAGAGGGATGTCAAAGTATTGCAGCCCCGCGTCACGCGCCCACTAGTGCGGCGGCGGCGGAAGGGGAAGAAACCAGTGCTATTCGACGGTCACTGACTTCGCCAGATTCCTTGGCTGATCGACGTCACACCCGCGGCGCACGGCGATGTGATAGGCAAGCAGTTGCAGCGGAATAATCGAAAGAATTGGTGAGAGCAGATCGCTGCAAGACGGAATTTCGATCACATGATCGGAAACCACGGAGGACATGGTGTCGCCTTCCGTCAAGACGGAAATGACGATGCCTTCACGTGCTTTCACTTCCACGATGTTTGAGTGAGTTTTCTCGTAGCGTAACTCAGACGCCCGGTTGCCGGCTTCGCGCGTGTTGATGAAAAGGACGGGCAGTCGTTCGTCAATCAAAGCATTCGGCCCGTGCTTCATCTCGCCGGCCGGATAGCCTTCGGCGTGAATGTACGAGAGTTCTTTCAACTTTAATGCGCCTTCCAAAGCTATCGGAAAATTGATGCCTCGTCCGAGGTAAAGAAAGTCCGTGGAACGGAAAAATTCTTTGGCCAGATCTTCAATCGCATCTGCTTCGTTCAGCAGACGCTCCATCTTCACAGGCAATTCGGCTAGTTGCTGCGCGTGGGCTTTGCTCTCGGCATCGCTCAGCGTTCCGCGTAGTTGCCCCAGGTACAAACCGAAAAGATAGAGCGCGATCATCTGCGCGGTAAAAGCTTTCGTGGACGCCACGCCAATTTCCGGGCCGGCATGCGTCAGGATCGTGCCATGGGCCTCGCGCGTGATCATCGATCCCTGCACATTACAAATCGAAAGGATCTTCCCGCCGCGCTCTTTTACTTCGCGCAGAGCGGCGATTGTGTCGGCGGTTTCGCCGGACTGGCTTATCACCAGCAGAAGCGTGTTCTCATCCAGCACCGGATCGCGATAGCGAAATTCGGAAGCGTAGTCGACATCGACATTGACGCGGGCAAGCTGCTCGATCATGTACTTGCCGGCAATTCCGGCATGCCATGACGTGCCACACGCGGCGACTTTGATCGAACTAATTCTCTTAAAGTCGGCTTCGGTCAGTTCTTTCATCTCGTCGAGAAAGACGCGACCGCTGTCGAGCGAGATGCGGCCCTCGACGGTTTCGCGCACCGCGCGCGGCTGCTCATAAATTTCCTTGAGCATGAAATGTTTGAAGCCGCCTTTTTCAGCCTGAATCGGATCCCAGGTGATGCGTTGACGCTGCGGTTCCACGGGATTGCCGGCAAAGTCGGTCACCCGGACGCCGGCTTTGGTCATTACGGCAATTTCCCTGTCGCCGAGAAAAAATATGTCGCGGGTGTGTTCGAGAATTGCGGGCACGTCCGAAGCGACAAAAAATTCGCCGTCCCCGATACCGATTACGACGGGCGGCCCCAGACGCGCGGAAATAATTGTGTCCGCTTCTTCGGTGAACAGCATCGAGAGAGCGAAGATGCCGCGGAGTTCCTGCACCGTTTTCCGCACCGCATTCTCAAAGTTGCTGTCTTCCTTCAAATGTTCTTCGATGAGATGGGCGATTATTTCCGTGTCGGTTTCGGTGACAAAGGTATGATCTTTTTTTCGGAGCGCTTCTTTGAGTTCCAGGTAATTCTCGATGATGCCGTTATGAACCACGACGACGCGACCGGAGCAATCACGATGAGGGTGAGCATTCTCCTCGGTCGGCCGTCCGTGCGTGGCCCAGCGCGTATGGCCCACGCCGTAGGTACCGTCCAGCGGTTTGTGCCTCAAAACGTCTTCGAGGTTTCGCAGCTTGCCCTCGGCGCGCTGAATCTTTAGCTTGTGATCCGCGTCGACGACGGCAATGCCCGCCGAATCGTAGCCGCGATATTCCAATTTGCGCAGGCCGTCAATTATCAGCGGCACCACTTGTTTATTTCCGACGTATCCAACTATTCCGCACATATCAGTAAGCAGCGAGCAGTAGGCAGTCAGCAGCGGATCAGGAAAATATTTGAGACAATCTGTGACTATTCATCCGATAGTTTCTTTTTTATCTTCGCTGGCACGCCCGCGACGAGAGAATTGGGTGGCACATCCTCGGTAACGACCGAGCCGGCACCTGTCACGGAACCGTGGCCCACCCGCACCGGAGCGACCAGCATTGTATCCGAACCGATCTTAACATTGTCCTCGATGATGGTTGGATGTTTTTGTTTGCCGTCGTAATTGCAAGTTACGGTCCCGGCGCCGATGTTCGTTTTTTCTCCAATGGTCGCATCGCCCAGATAAGTCAGATGCATCGCTTTGGTCCCGCGTCCAATCGTCGATTTCTTGACCTCGACAAAGTTGCCCACCACGGCGCGCTCCTCCATCCGTGCGTTCATGCGCAGATGCGCGAACGGGCCAACAGCGCAATCATCGGCAATTTCAGAATCAATAATCAGACAATGATCTTTCACCATTACGCGCGCGCCGAGGGTCGAGTTAATAATGCGCGAGCCTTGATGAATCTCACACGCTTCGCCGATCACGGAGTGGCCTTCGATATGAACGTCAGGATGAATCACTGAGTCTCGTGCGATTTTCGCCTGGCTACTGACGTACGTATGAGATGGATCGGTAAAAGTAACGCCTGCTTCCAACATCAATCGGCGAATCGTGCCGCGCCGCAAAAGGTTTTCGAATTCGGCAAGTTCCGCCCGAGTGTTGACGCCGGAAACTTCGCGCGCATCCTGATGGTAATAGAGTCCGACATTCTCGCCGGCAGATTTTAAGATGGCAGGCACATCGGTCAGATAGTACTCGCCCTGGTTGTTTGCCGGCCGTACCTGGCGCAGCGCCTTGAATAATTTGCTGCTGTCAAAGCAATAAATTCCTGAATTCACTTCGCGAATCTTTCGCTCGTCATCGCTTGCATCTCGTTGCTCGGTGATGCGCAGAAAGTTACTCGCTTCGTCGCGGACGATACGCCCGTAGCCGGTAGGATTCTCGAGCCTAATGGTCAGAAT
>DATISD010000481.1:0-1747 GCA_035469005.1 Pyrinomonadaceae bacterium
TCTTTGACTTGCCGGCTCAAAGCTTTTCTTCCGTCGGGTCTTTGACCCGAAAGGTCATAGACCGGCTTCAAGGAGTGGCTTCAGCGGCAAGTCGAAGACTTGCCGCCCATCAGAATGGCAGAGCCACTAAGCGAACGAGAGTCCGCTTGCAAACTGATAAAGTTTTGCGCACCATATCGAATTGTCAATTGCCAGAACTGAGCGCCGTCATTCTTGAGTTGATGATATGAATCATCGGCCATGCGAGCGCGCGCCGAACAAAGAATAATCCATGTGTGGCATCGTAGGATTCTGTGATTTGAAGGGCGAGCCCGTGTCGGCGGGCTTGCTGCAGCGCATGACCGACCGCATCAGGCATCGCGGGCCTGATGGCGAAGGATATTACACGGATGGGCCGGTTGGTTTCGGCCATCGCCGCCTGGCGATCATCGATCTTTCTCCTGCGGGCCATCAGCCGATGGCCAGCCGTGACGGCGACGTTGTCATCACCTACAACGGAGAGATTTACAACTTTCCCAAGCTGCGGATCGAGCTCGAAGCCTTGGGTTATCATTTTCACTCACGCACCGACACTGAAGTCGTCATTCACGCCTATGAAGAATGGGGCGAAAAGTGCGTCGATTACTTTAACGGAATGTTTGCTTTTGCCATTCTCGATCGCAAAAAGCAACGACTGTTTCTCGCGCGCGATCGCTATGGCGTGAAGCCGCTCTATTGGTATTGCCAAAACGGCGTCTTCATTTTTGCGTCCGAGATAAAAGCCATCCTCGAACATCCGAGCGTGTCGCGCGCGATATCGTATCCGGCCTTGAACGAGTACTTCACCTTCCAGAACATCTTTTCGGATCTGACTTTGTTCGAGGGCATCCGTCTGTTGCCGCCGGGAAACGTCATGACGCTCGATGTGAAGAACGGCGGCGAACCCGTCGCGCGAGCTTATTGGGATTTCCCGGTTTGCATCGACGACAAGCTCTCGGCCGAGGACAGTGCTGACCGTCTCTATCATCTGTTTCTCGAAGCGGTCACGCGACAACTGGTAAGCGACGTGCCGGTGGGCTCTTACCTTTCGGGCGGCATGGATTCCGGTTCGATTACTTCAGTCGCCGTCCGTCATCTGCCGCGCTTAACTACCTTCACCGGCGGTTTCGATCTGAGCTCAGCGTCGGGACTCGAATTCGGTTTTGATGAACGGCGCAGTGCCGAAATCATGGCGAACCTTTTCAAGTCAGAGCATTACGAAGTGGTGATGCACGCCGGCGACATGGAGTGGGTGCTGCCGGAATTGGTATGGCACCTCGAAGATTTGCGTGTGGGCCAGTGTTACCCGAACTATTACGTGGCGCGGTTGGCGAGCAAATTCGTCAAGGTGGTGCTTTCGGGCGCTGGCGGCGACGAACTGTTTGCGGGCTATCCTTGGCGATATTATCGGGGCATAAACAGTAACAGCCGCGAAGATTACCTGCGGCGCTACTATGATTTTTGGCAGCGGCTGGTGCCCGACGATGACAAGACAAAGCTATTCAACGGCGAGACAACCAGACACATCGCCGGCCATTCGACCTTTGATGTTTTTCACGATGTCTTTGCGCGCTGGCCCGGGAGCTTCAACGGCAATGGCGATTACATTAACGCGTCGCTTTATTTTGAGCTGAAGACTTTTCTGCACGGACTGCTGGTCGTCGAAGACAAACTAAGCATGGCCCATTCGCTCGAGACCCGGGTGCCTTTTCTCGATGACGAACTGGTC
>DATISD010000482.1:0-3576 GCA_035469005.1 Pyrinomonadaceae bacterium
GGCACGATGGGGAATAGCTGATCCAGCGCCCAGTGATCAGGGACCGATCGAAAGACGGAAAAGTTTGCCAGATACTTGGCACACAGCAATTTTCGCAGATCGCCGAATTCTTCCGGCACGTACTTCGACTGTTGAGCATAACGGTCGGCGCGCTCGCAAACGTCCCAGAAAAGGACTTCACCCTTGGCGCGATCTTCGAGAGAAATCAGGCCCAGATTAAACAACGTGAATAATTCTTCGCGGTGCTCGAGCGCGTCGTGATAGTACTCGCGATAGTTTTTGATCGTGATCGTTTCGCGCAAGTCGCCCAGTTCGATCACAACTTGCGGATCGTCTTCATCAATTTCAATCGGGGTAATGTCTTCGACGACCGTTTCGATCTCGTCCAGCACGTTAGTCACCAGGATCGCATGATAAGCCGCCAGAAACCGCCCCGATTCCTGAATGATCGTAGGATGCGGAACGTTCTCGTCGTCACAGACCTGTTTGATCGTGTAGATGACGTCGTTGGCAAATTCCTGCGCGCTGTAATTTGCCGATGAGTCGAAGGCCGTCTTCGATCCATCATAATCAACCGCCATGCCGCCGCCGACGTCGAGCAGGTCGATCGGCACTTTCATTTGATGGACCTTGGCGTAGACGCGTGCGGCTTCTTTCATCGCGTTCTTAATGCGCTTGATGTCCGTCAATTGAGAACCGATGTGAAAGTGAAGCAGCCGCAGCATGTCGATGCGCCCTGCTTCTTTTAAGCGATTAATCACTTCGAGGAGTTCTGTCGTGGTCAGACCGAACTTGGCGGCCTCGCCGCCCGATTTTTCCCAACGGCCCGATCCTTTTGAATAAAGCTTAACGCGCATGCCCACCATTGGCATGTTCCCCTCGTGCTCTTCGGCGATCCGCAGGATGTGGTCCAACTCGCTCATCTTCTCAATTACGATGACCACGCGCTTTCCGGCCTTGGCTCCGGCGAAAGCCAGTGCAATGAACTCTTCGTCCTTAAAACCGTTGAGCACCAACAGACTGTCCGAAGATTGTTCAAGCGCCAACGCGGCGTATAGCTCAGCCTTCGATCCTGCTTCCAGACCGAAGTCGTATCGCGAGCCCTCACGCAAGTACTCTTCAACGACGGTGCGTTGCTGGTTGACCTTCATTGGATAGACGCACATGTGTGCGCCCTGGTATTCATATTCGCGGATGGATTTGCTGAACGCGCGTTGCAGCTTGCGGACCTGGGCCGCCACCAGTTGGGGAAACCTAAGCAGGATTGGAGTACTAATGCCGCGGCGGCTGAGATCTTCGATGATTTCGTGCAGGTCGGCTGAGCGCGGGTCTCCGTCGGTTGGGCGAACTATCAGATTACCTTTGCGATTTACGTCAAAGTAACCTGCTCCCCAGTTCTCGATCCCGTAGGTTTCGACTGTCTGTTCGATCGCGGTGGTCAACTAGCGGTCTCCCGGTATGCGCCCTCGTAAGCATTAACCCGCTTTGGCAGCGCTTGTGGCTGCTGGTTGCCGGTAATTAGCGGAATTTACTTGGGGTGGAACCTTAACGGCAGAATGTAACAGAAAACGGAAAGTCGGTCTATCACTTTTTTGTGTCGCTTGCCAATCAGTTTAAGCGCCGGAAATTGTGAATTCCGAGGCGCGGCCAGGCGATTACGGCTCGATTGGCGACAAAAGTTCCGGCATTTCTCCGCGATAACCCTTGACACTGTTAATACGACGGCTATAATGCACGTTTTTTAGTTGCGCGGTTCATGACGTTTTCGCGCCCTGCAGACTGTCCGTTTTCCACAAAGTCTTCGCACCAACCACCGCTGAGGGGCGAAGGTCAACCACATCACTCACTTTTATTTCGACAGGAGAATAAATGAACGCTAAATCTGTGCTGAAGTATGCCTCGGAGCAGGGTGCGAAGTTTGTTTCCACCCGATTTACGGATCTTCCCGGATCCTGGCAACACCTCACTTTTCCCATCGGCGAACTCTCGGAAGACTCGTTCGAAGATGGCTTTGGTTTTGACGCTTCATCCATTCGCGGCTGGGCGTCGATTCATGAATCAGACATGTTGTTGGTGCCGGACCCGGCCCGTGTCTGGATGGATCCTTTTTCCGCTGAACCCACGTTGTGTGTCGTGGCGAATGCCGTGGATCCGCTTTCGAGGCAGGGCTATGCGTTCGATCCGCGCACGGTGGCGGTCCGCGCCGAAAGTTATCTTAAGAGCACAGGTATCGGCGATACGGCCAACTTTGGTCCCGAAGCTGAGTTTTTCGTTTTCGATAGCGTGCAGTACTACAACGAACAAAGCGAAGCGGGCTACTCAATCGACTCTGACGAAGGTCATTGGAACAGCGGCCGGATGGCAAATGAATCCGGACCGAATCTCGGCCATCGCATCCGGCCGAAAGAAGGATATGTTCCGACGGCGCCCGTCGATACTTTGATCGACATTCGCTCAGAGATTTCTTTGACTCTCGCTGACTGTGGTATCAATGTCGAATGTCATCACCACGAGGTCGCGACGGCCGGGCAATGCGAGATTGATTTTCGCTATTCGACCATGTTGGGCACTGCCGACAACCTGCAGATATTCAAGTATGTAGTCAAAAACACCGCGCGTAAGCACGGCAAGACTGCGACGTTCATGCCCAAGCCGCTCTTTGGCGATAACGGCTCAGGAATGCACTGCCATCAATCGCTATGGAAAGGCAACAAACCTCTGTTCGCCGGTGATGGTTATGCCGGATTGTCTGAGACTGCATTGCACTATATCGGCGGCCTGTTGAAGCACGCCCCGGCAATTGCAGCGTTTGCCGCGCCCACGACAAACAGTTACAAGCGGCTGGTGCCGGGCTTTGAAGCGCCGGTGAATCTCGCCTATTCAGCTCGGAATCGTTCGGCAGCGATCCGCATTCCGATGTTTTCGACGAATCCGAAACTGAAGCGGCTGGAGTTTCGCCCGCCCGATCCGTCGTGCAATCCGTACCTGGCATTTTCCGCGATGCTGATGGCGGGACTCGATGGGATTCAAAATCGAATCGACCCGGGAGAGCCACTGGATAAGGACATCTACGATCTTTCGCCGGAAGAGTTGAAGGATGTGCCGAGCCTGCCGGGCTCGCTCGACGCTTCGCTGACTGCTCTGGAGAATGATTATGAGTTCCTGATGAAGGGCGATGTCTTCACTCAGCGGATGATTGATCGTTGGATCGAGTACAAGCGCGAACGGGAGATTCAACCGTTACGGCTGCGTCCGCACCCGCTCGAGTTTTCCATGTACTACGACGTTTAGGTTCGCTGATAGTTTTTACTGATCTCCGAAGACAGCGGCGCTGCGGTATGTCGCTGTCTTTTTCTTTATCTAATCCCCGCAAATTAATCCTCTGTGCTAATTAAGCTCAATCACAAGTAAAGGATTGACATGCTTGGGAGCAAGGAATATAAGATGCGTCAAATCCCAACGGCTCAAGACTCAAATCCCATGAAAGGAGCGAGCCGTGTTAAAGAAAGTCGAAGTTCTTGCCAACATAGCCGTCATAGTTACTTCGGTTGTTCTGTGTTCAGTTCTCGTCAGGAA
>DATISD010000483.1:0-4474 GCA_035469005.1 Pyrinomonadaceae bacterium
ATCCCCATCGGATCAGTTGTCTAGTGACAACGAGCGGCTCGCCAATTGCATCTTAAACGTTGCGCCTAAAGGCGTCATGCAATCCGACGAAGCATGATTGGATTAGTAAGAATCGGAGGCTTTTAAGTAAACATGAAACGAACCATGAAGATTATCGCCCTGGCTGTAGCAATCGGAGCATTTGCTGCTCCGGCTTTGGCGCAGTCGAAAGAGTGCAACGACGAAAACAAAGGTGCGTGGTACAAGACTTTTTACGATAATTTTAAGGGCGAGGCGGCTCAGCAGAAAACTGCTTATGACGCAGCGAAGACTTACATCGCATCATGTCCCGCCGATCCGAACGACCAGCAGCGCCCATACATGGAGAAGTGGGTCAAGAAATATGACGACGTAATGGGCAAGGCCGCGATCGCGAAGGAATTCGACGAGGCTATTAAGCAAAAGAAATACGCGGATCAAATCCGATTGGGGAAACAACTTCTGGCTACTGATCCGGATAACTCGGCAATCAATATCGTCCTTGGCAGTGCCGGTCTCGGCGATCCTAATGTGCTTTCGGAGTCCGCCCAATACGCAAAGAAGTCAATCGAACTGATCGAAGCTGGAAAACCATTTGCCCCGTTAACGTCAAAGGATCAGGCGTTGGCTTACCTTAGTTACGTGATCGCGAAGAGCGCGGCTAAGTCGGATCCGAACACCGCCATAACGTATTTTGTGAAGGCTGCAAAGTATGAAAGTGATCTGAAGAAGAATCCTTTGCTTTACAACGAGCTCGCCGCAGCGTACGGCGAGGGTCCAGTCGCCAAGCTGACGCAGGATTATCAGGCTTTTGTCGGAAAGCCGGAGAGCACTGAGAGCAAGCTGGTGAAGGCTAACTTGAACCAGGCTATTGATCGGCAGATTGATGCCTTCGCTCGCGCGGCGGCGACAAGCACAAACGGGGCCGACAAGAAAGCCATCATGGACGTACTTACCGGTTTGTATAAAGACCGAAACGGCAACGACACAGGACTTAATGACTTACTAGCCAGGGTTCTTTCGACGCCTGTTCCCGACGTGCCGACGCCGATCACGACGCTCCCGGCCTCATCTTCAACGCCGGCTACAAACGGCGGCACCAATGGTGCAACCACTGGCACGCCGGCGGCGAGCTCAGCCAAGAAGCCTCAGAAAAACCGATAAGCCCGAGTTACTTTGTTAGCCCGAGCTGACTCGCGCATCCACGCCGAATGCATCGTCCCTTTCGACGCTGCGTTCGGCGTTTTGTTAGAATCGACTTTTTGTGAAACGTAACGGCTTGGAAAATCTGGATCAGTTGGAAGAGATTCTGAACTATCGCTTTCGCGATCAGGCATTGTTGACGCAGGCGATGACCCACCGGTCGTGGGCGCACGAACAGGTTTCACCGCGAGCCCAACGCGACGCGCGTAATCTTCACAATGAAGCGCTCGAATTCCTCGGGGATTCTATTCTGGGCTTAATCGTCGCCGACTATCTCTTCAAGGCTTACCCGAACGCCACCGAAGGCGAACTCTCGCGCATGAAGCATCGTCTGGTGAGCGCTCCGACTCTGGCCAAGACTTCAACTGAACTGAGTCTGGGAGAATTTGTGCGTTTCGGACGCGGTGAGGAAAAAAGCGGCGGGCGGCGCAAACACGCCCTGCTGGCCGACGTATTCGAAGCGGTCACGGGCGCGATCTTTGTCGATGGTGGCTTAGAGGCTGCGCGAGGTTTTGTCGAACGCGCGCTCGGCAAAGAGCTCCGCGCTGCCGATCCAGTGGCAGCGGCGGCTGCTGACCCGAAGACGATGCTCCAGGAAAAATTGCAGGCTACGCACCAGCCCGGGCCGCAGTACACGGTCGTTGAAACCTTGGGACCGCCACACAAACGGATGTTCCATGTTGAATTGAAGTGGGACGGCGGCACGGCCCGCGGCGAAGGACAGACAATCAAGGCAGCTGAAGCTGCGGCAGCTCAGGCGGCTTTGAAGCAGATGGAATTGGAAATGTAACGCAGACTGTCCAGTCTGCGTCCTGAAGAAGAGTGCGCAGACTAGACAGTCCGCGCTACAACCCTCTAGGATGTCGCTAATGAACGAACCAGTCACCACGACGGAACCCAGGACAACTGAAAAGCCTGAGGTCTTCACCGCGCGTTCGGTGCGCCCGAATGGGCGCGAGCGCGATGCGAAAATAGAAAAGGAAGAGAAAGAGACCGGTCCGCCCAAAACCGTCATTCGCGAATACTTCGAATCTGCTGTGGTCACCGTCATCATGGCTTTGTTCGGAATGACCTTTATCGTTCAGGCGGTGAAAGTGCCGACTGCTTCGATGGAGAACACAATCACGGTCGGCGATCATCTGCTGGTCAACAAGTTCATATTCGCGCCCGGACCGATGTTGCCGATTCTTCCGCAGCGCGACATCAAACGTTCCGACATCATCGTTTTCAAATATCCCGGCAATCCTTTTAATCCCGACCGCGATCGAGATGAAGACAACATTCCTTTCAAAGTGAATTACGTCAAACGCGTGATCGGTTTGCCTGGCGATACGGTCGAAGTAAAAGGGCTGAAAGTTTATGTGAACGGACAGCCCCTGCCCGAGCACATCATCGCCGCGCGCAATGTTAACGAGAAAGGCCCACTGGAAATTGTCGAGGACCCGCCGCTCCAGCCCGGCGAGTTGTACAACGTTTATTACTTTCCCGAGAAGGTTCAGGCCGCGCGCGAGGGGCACGACATGATGGCGAGTCCTGATTTCCATTTCGCGGTGAACGGCAAGCCCGCCAGGGTGCCGGCCAATTCTTATTTCGTGATGGGTGACGATCGCGACAACAGTCTGGACAGCCGCGCCTGGGGTTTTGTCCCCCGCGAACTCGTCATTGGCCGCGCCATGTTTGTGTACTGGTCCTATGACGAAACCAAACCGTTTACCAGCCCCCTCGATTTCTTCAGCAATACGCGGTGGAGTCGCACCGGAACGATGGTGAAATAGTTGCGGCCGACGTGGCGCGGGCGTCTCGCCCGTGGCCTCACGCGCAAGATGCGCGTGCCACTTCCGTGTTCGAGCGACTGCCATCCAAAAAAGTTTTGGACGAACGTTTGGGCGCGAACCGAGAAAGATGAAATCTTCGGCCGTGCGGCTCAACTCTCCTACTTCTTCCTGCTCGCACTGTTCCCGCTGCTGTTGTTTCTAATCACCTTCCTTGGCTACTTCAACCGCGTGCTAAAGCGAGGCACTCGCCCTCACGATCAGAGACTAAAGTCTGTGCTACGCAACTCCCCGTAATAGTTCATATCGATGGAAGCAGGCGTTCGCTTTTAATTCAAACTACCTCGCAGCTTGCTCTTATACTCGGATTACCGTGCTGGCACGAGCATTGCACCTACCGCACCGCACGGAATCACATGTTCTAAGAAAGGACGGTCAAAAGGTATGTTGTGGACAATTCTATTGGTGCTTCTGGTTTTGTGGTTGTTGGGCCTGATCGGAGGCATTGGCGGTAACTTGATTCACTTGCTTCTGCTCGTAGCATTGGTGGTGCTGGTTATTCAATTGATCACCGGTCGTCGAGCCGTAGTGTAACGCCTCGGCCTGAGCCCCGACGGAGCGAAACTACGAACCAGGGGAGGGATGTTATGAAATACGAAGATGAAGTAAAGGGCAAAGGCAAGCAAGTTAAGGGCGCGGTCAAGGAAGAACTTGGTAAGTTTACCGGAGACCGTAATCTCGAAGACAGCGGAACCGCTGATCGCGTCGAAGGAGACGTGCAGCAAGGTTTCGGGAAAACTAAGCGAAAGATAGGCGAAGCAGTTGAAGACCTGGGAGAAAGAATCGCCAGCTGATGGTGAAGCTGGCGATTCATTTTCTCGAGTCGCGACACGAGGAAGGAAAAGATAAATGGACAGAAAGAATTTCTTGTCGGCTCCGGTGTTGTTGTTAGTGGCTTTCGCGTTCTTCACGTTCGTGGCTTGCAACGATACGGGGTCGAATCTGAATGCGAACGCCAACGTGAATAGCAACATGCGCGCGGAATCGACTCCGACGGCCACGGCTTCACCTACGCCGAAGTACAGCGAGGAGCAGGCGCGGGAAGAGCGTGAGCGTGCGAAAGCAAACAAAGAGACTGTCGGTCAGTCTCTGGAAGACGCCTGGATTCACACCAAAATTGTCGCCAAGTTGATCAGCGATTCTGATACGCCGGAGCGAAAGATTAACATTGACGTGGTCGATGGCGCAGTCACGCTGCGCGGTACGGTCGAGACGGCGGAAGCGAAGACTGAAGCCGAACGCATTGCCAAAGAGACCGACGGCGTAAAGAAGGTTACAAACCAACTGAAGGTGGTGCCTGCGGCGAAGACCGGAAATGCAAACAAATCAGCGCCGGCAAAGAGCAAGACACCATAGTGGCTTTCGCCTTCGGGCTGGAAGCGTTGAGCCCGCGAGGCGGGCGGCGGCTTGCTAACTACAAG
>DATISD010000484.1:0-2638 GCA_035469005.1 Pyrinomonadaceae bacterium
CTTCGCCTTTCCGTCGGTTGCTTATGAGAATTAAGAGGCTATGCCTCTGTATCGCCGAGGCGCAGCCTCGGCGGCGACGAAATAATTAGGCGACTGACGGAAAGGCAAAGCCTTTCCGCACATCGGGCGGCGGAGCCGCAACAACCATTGCTCAATAAGACTCATAAACTCCGTTTCATCCGTTCCATAATCTCGCTCGTCGAGGCGCCTTCAACGAATGGCAAGCTGATCACACGACCGCCCGCGACCTCAACTTCTTCCCGTCCATGAATTTGATCAAGCGCGTAATCGCCACCTTTGACCAAAACGTCCGGCAGCAGCGCGGCAATCAAACTACGCGGCGAAACGTCGTCAAAAATCGTCACGTAATCAACCGACCTCAGCGCCGCAAGTACTTCCACGCGCGCCTCTTGATTTATCAGCGGCCGTTCTTCACCTTTCAAAGCGCGCACGGAAGCGTCGCTGTTAATCGCCACGACCAGAGCATCGCCAAGCTCTCTTGCCTGCGTCAGGTAACGCACGTGTCCGACGTGCAAAATGTCAAAGACGCCGTTTGTGAAGACAAGTTTCTTTCCCTCCTGGCGCAGACGCGCGCGTTCATTGATCAACTCTTTATTTGTCAGAATCTTTTCCGGCATCAGAAGGAAACATAAATTGTAAAGGCGCGAATCCTAAACGGCAAAGCGCTTGGTCTATTCACCGTTTACCATTTACTATTCACGGATTCATGACTGTACCTTTTATCGAAGAGAACGATCAGACAGCCGCACGCCGCGAACATCTCGAGGCGTTGCAACGGCTGGTCGGCAACGTTTATCCGAATAAATTCGAGCGCAGCGACACGAGTGGCGCCGCTTCGGGTGAAGACACCGTTACTTCAATTGTCGAGCGGTTTAAGGAGCACGAACCAAAGGTCAATGAAGGCGAAAAGCCTGCGGCGGAAGCGCTCGAATCTGCCAATTCCGAATTGAATAAGGTTCATGTGCGCGTGGCCGGACGCATCGCCGCGCCGCCGCGAGTGATGGGCAAGGCGGCCTTCGTTCACCTGTCGGACGGCGTTTCCCGTTTGCAGATTTATGTTCGTCGTCAGGATGTTGCCGGCGTCAGCAACGATGGCGAGGGCGCCGAAGTCGACGGGTGGGAGCTGTTCGGTTTGCTCGATCATGGCGACTTCATTGGCGTCGAAGGTTATTTGTTTGTGACCAGGACCGGTGAATTGTCAGTCCATGTTGAGAAGTTACAGTTTCTCGCGAAGGCCCTGCTGCCGATGCCGGACAAGATGCACGGCATAAACGATCCCGAGATTCGCCAGCGCCAGCGTTACGCGGATTTGATTGCGGGCAGTCTAAAACTTGAGCGTGACGAAAACGACCTGACGCCGCGCGAAGTATTCGAACTGCGCTCGAAAGTTGTGCGCGAGATTCGAAGGTTTCTCGACGAACGCGGTTACATCGAAGTCGAAACGCCCATGCTGACGCCGCTGGCCACCGGCGCCGCGGCGCGGCCGTTCAAGACTCATCACAATACGCTCGACATCGATCTCTACGCCCGCATCGCACCGGAACTTTATTTGAAGCGTCTGGTCGTCGGCGGCTTTGAGAAGGTCTATGAACTGAACCGCAACTTTCGCAACGAAGGCATCTCAACCAAGCACAATCCCGAGTTCACGATGCTTGAGTTTTACTGGGCCTACGCGGACGTGAACCAGATGATGGATTCGTGCGAGGAGCTTCTGCGTTCAGTTGTGAAGGTTGCGACGGGTGGGTTGACGGTCCGCTACGGCGAACACGAGATTGATTTCTCACAGCCGTTTCAAAGGCTCAAGATGAGAGACGCAATTGCTCGTTATCGAGGTGAACCGGTAGCTGAAAATGAGGAGCCAGGGCGCATCATCGAACTCTTTGAAGAATTTGTCGAACCGCATCTAATTCAGCCAACGTTCATCACAGATTTTCCGAAGCCGGTGTCACCTTTATCGAAAGCCTCGCCCTCAGATCCTTCGGTCGCCGAGCGTTTTGAATACTTTGTCGCCGCGATTGAATCAGCCAATGGCTTTTCTGAGTTGAATGACCCGGAAGAGCAATACCAGCGGTTCAAGGATCAGGTGGAGCAGCGTGAACGTGGCGATGAAGAAGCGATGGTCATGGACGAAGATTACATCCGCGCGCTCGCGTACGGCATGCCGCCAGCCGCGGGCATTGGGGTCGGCATCGACCGCCTGGTGGTGCTGCTCGCAAACAAGCACTCGATCCGCGACGTGATCCTGTTTCCGCACATGAGACCGGAACGAAAAGCAGACGAATAATCGTTTCAGAAGCCCGACCGTGAGGGTAGGGCTCGGTTTTTTTGATTTCGAGTATGTTCGACTGGCCCTCACTTACGGTAGGGCTTCTGACACTGGCCGAATTCTTTCCTCTCGTGGTAAGATGCGCGCCCCGAGTTGGAACGAGGACTAGAAGAGGAGATTAACTATGACCCGCAAACTTTTACCCTTGCTTGCCGCCGTGGCCCTGGTCTTGATGACTGCAGCATTGGTCGCCCAGGACAAGACGGTAACGCTGGACGGATATATGATCGACAACAATTGTGCGTCGAGCCATGCCACTGATAAAGCCTTTGGCACCTGGGTCAAAACGCA
>DATISD010000485.1:0-10983 GCA_035469005.1 Pyrinomonadaceae bacterium
GGCAGTAGCTGAGAAACTTCGCGATTTACAGAAGGCGCTCGGCCCGGTGCGCGCAGCGAATAAAGCAAAACGCGCAAATGAAACGGTAGAGATTAGAATCAAGACCCGATGAATTCCAGCGGCTTTGCCGCGTCAATCAATTTGTGCTTGACCGCCAATTCGAAATAGAGCTCCAGGCCTTTCTGCATCTCCTCGTCCATCTGAAAGGCGATGTTTTCCGTTAGGTAAGTCTTGATTTCCTCACCCGACAATCCGAGTTGCGATTTGTGTTGAGTAGCAATCTCATCCAGGTGGGCCAGTCCTTCGTCGCGCGCGGCCGCAAAATTCACAGAGCGAGCTCTCTCCGCACTTTCATTTCGCGCCATCCACATCGCGAACACAAATCCGAAGCCGGTGAACTCATGCCACAACGTTGCCAAATCGAAAACTCGAAACTGATCGCGCGGAATCTTCATCGCGGGATCGCCAATGATCAACGCCGCGTCGGCGTGCCGCAGCATTGACTTTAGATCGGGATGTGAAGTTTGCCACTCAGGTTCAAAGCCCAGGAACTCGCGAAAAATGATCTTAACCAGGGCCGCTGAAGTCCGCGATGAATCGTCAAGCGCCACGCGCTCGACTTTCTTCAGATTGTTGCGCCGCGTCGCGAGCACCACGCTGCGCACGGCCGAGCGCGAGCCCACGCAAACATCGGGAACGATCGCCACGTTGGGAATGCGCTGAAACTCGATAACTGGCACCAGGGCGGCATCGACCTCGTCACCCGCAAGCATTTCGGCGCAACGCGCGGGGGCGGTGTCGGTGAACAGCTCAACCGCCGCACGCTGTGAACCATGCATGAAACTCCAGATGAGCGGCGCAGTGTTTAGATAGCTCGAGGCCGCGATGCGGGGCTGTGGATCATTTGTGCCTTGGTTCATCAAGTTGACTAATCATCATGTTCGGAGTTTCGCCTGCCGGCGGAAAGTTGGATCATACGGCTTTCCGCCTGAAGGCAGAACTCCAAAACAATTGCCTGCTTCCCCTCACGTGACTTTGCGTCTATATTGTCCAGCAATTGACCAATGAAAATCTACGATATCACTGTTCCGATCCGGCACGGCATGCCGATCTATGAAGGCGACCCCGGCGTGAAGATAGAACCCTGGTCGGCCTTCGCCAAGGGTGATTCTGCCAACGTCTCGATGCTCAACTTTGGCGCGCACACTGGCACTCATGTCGACGCCCCGGCGCATTTTATTGAAGGAGCGAATACGATTGACAAGCTTCCGCTGGAAACTTTAATCGGGCGGGCGCGAGTTATCCGCGTGCCGGACGAGGTCATGGAGATCGACCCCAACTTCCTGGCCGGCTGCAATCTCGCCGGAGTGGAGCGCGTCATCTTTCACACTCGAAACTCGACGTTCTGGAATGGTGAAGGATTTCGCAAAGACTTCACCCATCTCTTGCCCGAAGCCGCGCAGTTATTGGTTGATCGCGGGACAAAGCTCGTCGGGACGGATTACCTTTCCATCGAAAAGTTTCATTCCGGTCATCACCTGACGCACCTGACGCTCCTCCGGAAGAATGTCGTGATTGTTGAAGGCCTGAATCTTTCTGAAGTTCCGTCGGGCGATTACGAATTGATTTGTTTGCCGCTGAAAATTGCCGACGGCGCCGGCGACGGCGCGCCCGCGCGCGTCGTTCTGCGAAGTTTCGATTAATCGTTAACGCTCTCCGTTTGGGAGAGGGTTGGGTGAGGGATTACGGGCGCGGGCTAAGGCCCTCTCCCTGACCTCTCACAGGGAGGGAAAGGTGACGAAAAGGCCGACCAAACCTGACCGAAACTATCGCGGGCGCGTTTACAAATTGGTTCGCCGTATTCCTCAGGGCCATGTCATGACGTATGGCCAAATCGCTTACATGCTGGGCGAAGGTTACACGCCGCGCACCGTCGGTTTTGTCATGCACGGAGCTGGCGACCAGACTCCCTGGCATCGCGTGATCAATTCGCAGGGTCGTTGCTCAACCGGTGGCATTGTCCTGCCTTCAGACAAGCAGCAGCGAATGCTGGAGCACGAGGGTGTTGAATTTGATAAGAATGGCCGCTGTGATTTGGAGAGATTTCTTTGGCGACCACGGGGCAAGCCCCGAAAAAAAGAAGCAGCCAAAGCGCGCAAAGCGCTCTATCGACGTTGATCGTTTTTTGAGTACCGCCTTCAGGCGGGATAAAGCGAAGGAGCCTTTCGCCCAGAGGCGGAGCTCCATTCCAGAGGAAAAATCATGAACATCGATCCGGTTTCCCAACACGCGCCGTACCAGGTCAGCCCGCGACAGTATTCCGTATCGCACCAAATGGTGACGACCGCTTTCGAATTGCCAAACTTTCGCGTGAGGCAAACTCTTGGCGTCGTCCGCGGCATCGTGGTGCGATCGCGTAACCTGTTTGCGACTATCGGCGCATCATTTCAACAAGTGGTGGGTGGCAACATCACCATCTGGACGAAGATGTGCGAAGAGACGCGGTCCGACGCCTTCGACATCATGATCCAACATGCTTCGGAAATCGGTGCCAACGCGATTATCGGCGCCCGTTACGACACAACTGAAATATCAACCGGCGTAACCGAAGTGCTTTGCTATGGCACAGCCGTCATCGTCGAACCAGTTGATTCGAGTTATCGCGGATGAGCGAACTGGATCCAGCCAAGGTATCGAGAGCGCGAGCGGCGTTCGCTTCCGTACCCTACGCAAAATTCCTGGGACTTGAACTGGGTGAACTGATCAAAGGCCAGGTTAGTATTCATTTGCAGGTCCGCGCCGAACTGCTGAACCAGAGCGTCGTTCACGGCGGCGCGATCGCTTCTTTAGTTGACACGGCCGCAGCCTTTGCGGTGTTGACTCAAATTGAGCTGGACGAGAGAGTCACGACCAGCGATCTCACGATTCATTACCTGCGGCCGATCACCTCAGGCCGCATGACGGCGATCGCGCGAGTGGTGCGTGGCGGCAGGCGGCTGTTCGTTCTTTCGGTCGATGTCTTTGACGATCGGAAAGTGCTTCTTGCAACAGCCGTCACTACGTATATTAAAGTCCCGTAAAACTGTCAAAGCCTCTGGAAATTACCGGAAAATTGTCATAGACAAGCCCCGCGGCAAAATGCCAAAATAGTTTGGCTCGTTTTCACCCCGAGTCTCCTGCCAGTTTATTAATCGCCAGTCAATGCATTCACTTTACGACCTACTTCTGACACAACACGGGCGCCAGCTAATGCCGGTGCGCTGCGCATATTCGACCATTGTTCAACTCCACCGCTATTTCGAAGACGTCGTACTGGAAAACAATTTGAGTGCGCTGGTGATCGAATCCCTGCCGCTGACGTCAAAGCGGTCGTCGCAGGAAAAAACGCGGATTCGCGAACTCGCCCAGGCAGGACGACGGGGATTCTTTTTCATTCATCAGGCTGATCCACTTAGAGAAGCCGCCAGCAATCCTGGCCCCGCGTCGCTGGCCGCTCCTGTGCTCTTCCAACAAACTGAGAGCGCGCATCTTGATGAACACTTTATCGTGATCGCAGATGCGCGCTTTTCGGCTCTGCTCGCCACGGTTCACGGTCGCACCAGCGACGGCCGGATGGGCGGCGATGAAGTCATCTGGACGTTTGAGCCTGATATCGTCTACTCGGCGCTCGAGTACCTGATGGCGCGCGTGGGCGCGGAACACCCTTATCACACACAACAATTCGAAGAGGCCGTGCGCACGTCGATGCCGAAAGCGACGTCACTGCAACTTACCGTCAGTGTAACCACTAAACTGGCACACTTGCTTCAGGAACAAGCCGGGCGCGAGATAGCAGTTAATCGGATCGCCACGGCGATTCGCGAATCGCTTGAACTCGGTGTCATCCTGCAGAAGACGGTGGATGAAGTAGGCGCCGCACTCAATGTAGCCAGTTGCGCGTTGCGTGTTGAGAGTCCGACTCCGGAACAGGCGCTCAACTATTTTTATTTCGACAATCCGTCACAGCGGTCGATCAAAGAAACTGAAAAGCTGGGGCGGGATTTGGAAACTCATTGCCGCTATCTGGCTCATCATCACGAAGTCGTGGTTCGCGATGCTGATGATGAATTTGTAGGGGACTCTGAGCGGTATCCAATCGCGGTAGCGCCGCTCGTGTACCAGGAGGGCCTATTGGGCGCCTTGCAGGTGAACGCCGCTGATCCCGAACGGCTTTGGCATGAAAATGAGATCCTGTTGCTCCGCACCGTTGCCGACCAGGTTGCGGTGGCTGTGAATCACGCTGGACTCTTCGCACAGATTCAGCAACAGGCTTTGACTGATCCGCTGACTGGTTGTTACAACCGCCGCTCATTCGAGATGCAGCTTGACAAAGATCTGCTGATGGCCAAGCGAGTGCAGCAACCATTGTCCCTCATCATGTTGGATCTCGATCGCTTTAAGCATCTGAACGATTCTGCGGGCCACGACGCGGGTGATGCGGCGCTTCGTCAGTTGGCTGACTGCTTTCGCCGGGAGTTGCGGGCTGCTGATTCTGCGGCCCGTTTTGGCGGTGACGAGTTCGCGCTGATTCTGCCTCGTGTGCATGAAGATGGCGCACTTTGCGTTGCAGAGCGGCTGCGCCTGCGCATTGAGGAGATTGAGATTCCCGGTTTTGGAAACCTCACCACGTCCATTGGCATCGCTTCATTTCCGGTGCACGGTGATACGCTCACGGAATTATTTCGCGCGGCAGACGGCGCCCTTTACGCAGCGAAGCGCGCGGGACGCAATTGCGTTCGCGTCGCGGCCGAACCTATTCAAGATCTCGGCGTTAACAGCCCAGCTGTAGCGGCTGAGCACGATACCCTGCCGGAGGTTTCAGGCGAAATCGTGATGTGAGAGATCGAGCTCGCCCGATTCGGTCATTCAATCCTCACTTTGCCACACTGATCGTTCTCACTTAAACTTTAAGACCGTAAGCTTCGCAACTCTTGCCGAAGGCGCTGATGAATTCTGCCGCCGCAGGAGCCGGAGCATTTCTGTCTTGAAGTCATGAATGATCTGCGAAAGCTGCTCCACTACTTTCGGCCTTACAAGATTTCTCTGATTACCGGCATCGCTTGCATTATGGCGGGGGTCGTTTTTAACGTCAGCATTCCGCTGATTGTGGGAAATGCGATCGATGCCAATTGGAAACAGGTAACCTGGGCCCATTTGACGATCGCTGCACTTAAGGTTTTTGGCGCCAGCGCGCTGAGCGGACTTTTTCTCTTTTTGCAGCGGCGGATTCTTATCGGCATGTCGCGGCACGTTGAATACGATCTGCGCAACGATTTCTACGCTCGCCTGGTCGATCAACCACAATCATTCTTTCACGAACATCGCACGGGCGATTTGATGGCGCGGGCGACCAATGATCTTTCGGCGGTGCGGCAGCTTGCCGGACCGATGATCATGTATTCGCTGCAAACGGTCTTTGTGGTGATCGTCATTGTTCCGATTATCTTTGCCATCAGTTGGAAGCTCACCCTCTTGCTTTTTGTCCCGATGCCGTTGGTTTCGCTAACAGTGAAGTATTTCGGGCAACAGGTGCACACGCGCTTCCAGCAGATTCAGGATTTCTTTGCGCAGATCACCGCACGCGCGCAAGAGAACTTCACCGGCGTACGCGTCGTGCGCGCCTATGCGCAGGAGGGCGCAGAGATTGAGGCGTTCAATCGACTCAATTACGAATACGCCCAAAAGAATTTGGGCCTGGTGCGGATTGACGCCTTGATGCGACCGCTTATGACTTTTTTGATTGGCCTGGGTTTCGTGCTGATTGTCTGGGCCGGCGTGCCTTTGGCGGTGCGGGGCGAGCTCACGGTCGGTCAATTTACCGAATTCAACATGTACTTGTTCCGGCTGATCTGGCCGCTGATTGCGATCGGTTATGTCGTTAATTTGTATCAGCGCGGGACCGCCAGTTGGAAACGAATGCAAGCCATCGCGACGATTAAGCCGCTGATTGCAGACGCGCCCGATGTGCGACCACAACCAGAGATAAAGGGACGCATCGAGTTTCGCGATCTGACTTTTCGATATCACGCGGATGCGGAACCGGTGTTGCAAGACATCAACCTGAGCATCGAGGCGGGCCAAACTATTGCTTTCGTCGGACGCACTGGCAGCGGTAAGTCAACCCTGGTGAACCTGGTTCCGCGGGTGCTGGACGCGCCCACGGGAACTGTTCTCATCGACGACATTCCGGTGTCGAATTATCCGCTCGCCCAACTCCGCGGGGCGATTGGCTACGTCCCGCAGGAGACATTTCTCTTCAGCAATTCGCTGGCAAAGAACATAGCCTTTGGCGTCGACAAAAATGAACGTGAAGAGATTGAACGCGCTGCCAGCATCGCCGGACTGGACACTGACGTGCGCGAGTTTCCCGAAGGGTTTGACACTTTGGTTGGCGAACGTGGCATCACGCTTTCCGGTGGCCAGAAGCAACGCACGGCGATCGCCCGCGCTGTGCTGCGCGAGCCAAAGATTTTGATTCTCGACGACGCGCTTTCTTCGGTTGACACCTACACTGAGGAGAGAATTTTGTCTCAGCTTCGAGGTGTGATGCGCCAACGGACGAGCATCATTGTGTCGCATCGCGTCTCGACCGTGCGACATGCCGACCTGATTTGCGTTCTCGACGAAGGAAGAATCATCGAGCAGGGCACTCATGATGAGCTACTGGCGCTGGGCGGTGAGTATGCAGATCTCTACGAGCGGCAGCTGTTGGAAGAAGAGCTGGCAACAACTTAATCACTATGAAACTGA
This sequence comes from Pyrinomonadaceae bacterium, assembly GCA_035469005.1. Classification (GTDB taxonomy): domain Bacteria; phylum Acidobacteriota; class Blastocatellia; order Pyrinomonadales; family Pyrinomonadaceae; genus UBA11740. Next base: position 6,790 of record DATISD010000485.1, read on the forward strand.
TCGATCCTACTCAGCCCACCATTGAAACGCGTTATCGCACGATTTTTGTTTTGTGGTTTGCGATCGTCATGTCTGTGATGATGTTTCTGGTTTTCTCAGCGGCTCGCGTTACTACTACATTGGATTTTTGTTCGCAGGCCTGGGGCTGCTGCTGCACTTTCCGCGAAAGCAGCATTTGCTTGAAGCCTCGCCACAGCAATTTTGAGATCTGAGATTTGAAATCTGAAATCTGAAATGTCCACGGCAGTCAAACAATTTCACGAAGAAGAAGCGATCGGCAAGACGTACGATCTAAAAGTCGCCCGCCGCTTGCTGCGCTACCTGAAGCCGTACGTCAAGCTGCTGATTCCCGCACTGATTCTTACGCTGCTACTGAATCTGCTTGGCATCTTGCAACCAAAGTTCACCCAGTACGCAATAGATTGGTACATCATCCCGAAAAAGATGGACGGCCTCACGCTGTTCGTGCTCATCTACCTCGGCGCTCAATTCCTCCGTTTTGTTTTTTCCTATTTTCAGGTCGTACTGCTGAACACGGTCGGTCAATATGTGATGTTCGATCTGCGCCGCGAAATCTACGACAAGCTTCAGCACCAGGAAATCTCCTATTACGATCGCAATCCCGTCGGGCGCATCATGACGCGTCTGACTGCCGACGTTGACGCCCTGAACGAACTCTTCACCTCGGGCGTCACCGATCTCCTCGGCGACCTGGTCATGATCGTCGCGATCATTGCGGTAATGATTTACATGGATGTGCGCCTAACGCTGGTAACGTTACTGACGGTGCCGATGCTCTTCGCTGCGACAACGTGGTTCCGTAAGGGCGCGCGACGCGGTTACGACCTGGTACGGATCAAGATTGCGCGCATCTACTCGTTTTTACAGGAGCATTTTTCCGGCGCCCAAACCGTGCAGATCTTCAATGCCGAGGCAAAATCGCTGCGCCGCTTTGCGAAGATCAACGACGAACATCGCACCGCAAACATCGACACGATCTTTTATTACGCAGTCTTTTTCCCGCTGGTCGATCTGATTGGGGCCACTGGCATCGCGCTGATTATCTGGTACGGCGGTTATCGGGTGATCCAAAACGCTTTGACGCTGGGCGGCCTGGTCGCCTTCATCCAGTACTTAGGATTTTTGTTCCAGCCAATTCGAGACATCTCAGACAAATACAACGTGTTGCAAGGCGCAGTCGTCGCCTCGCACCGCATTTTCAAGGCTCTCGACCTGCCGATTTTGATCAACTCGCCGGCAAAGCCACTGAAGAGCGGCCGGGCCGAGGGGCGGATCGAATTCGAGAACGTTTGGTTCGCTTATAACGAAGAAGACTGGGTGCTGAAAGATGTTTCGTTCACCGTATCTTCGGGACAATCAGTCGCCCTGGTCGGGCACACCGGCTCCGGCAAGACGACGATTACGAATTTGCTGATGCGTTTTTATGATGTGCAGCGCGGCCGAATTCTGCTCGACGGAGTAGACGTGCGCGATTGGGATTTGCGATCGCTGCGAGAAAATTTTGCGGTCGTTCTGCAGGACATCTTTCTCTTTACCGGAACAGTCGAAAGCAACATTCGCCTGGGCCGCGAAGATATCACCGACGAACGGGTTCGTTGGGCGGCGAATGAAGTCCGGGCCGACAATTTCATTCAGCGCCTGCCTCACGAATACAAATCCGAAGTACGCGAGCGCGGCGCCGGCTTGTCAGTTGGGCAAAAACAATTAATCTCCTTCGCGCGCGCGTTGGCATTCGACCCGGCCCTGCTGATTCTGGATGAAGCAACGAGTTCGATTGATACCGAAACTGAGCAACTAATTCAACAGGCGATCGCGCGCGTCATGCGCAATCGCACTTCAGTCATCGTGGCGCACAGACTGTCTACGATTCAGCGCGCCGACAACATTATCGTTCTACATCATGGCGAAATTCGCGAGCAGGGCACTCATCAGGACTTGCTCCTGCTGCAAGGCTTATATTGGAAGCTCTACAAGTTGCAGTATTCGGATCCTTCCTGGCTGACCGAAGCAAAGGAAGAGGAAGAAGAGCAGATAACTTACCGGCCGCGGACCCCCGGTTTTTCCTTCGGTGAGGGTATGGGTTGATTTGCGGGCCGCCCGCGGTAGCGGGCGGTTGTGGCGTGGCTAACCGGAAGCGTCACGAGGTTCGATCAACCATCCGCTATCGTTGATGGTTCTGACAGGATATGCTCGACGAACAAATCATCGAGGCGCATCACGTCGCCACCGATCTACAGGTCACAGATTTGAAAAGCGTCGAATGGAACAAAACTAACGCGGTTCAAATCGATCGTTACTGGTCAGGCGAAGCAGCACCCCGCACACGGCAAGCCGAAGCCCGCATCCTGTGGTCGAAAAAAGCTCTGCACATCCGATTCGTATGCAATCAGGGCGAGGCCCTGGTAAAAAGTGATCAGCCACAAACCGAAAAGAAAACGATGGGGCTTTGGGATCGCGATGTTTGCGAGATCTTCATCGCTCCTGATCCGAACGTCGTCGAACGCTATTTGGAATTTGAAGCTGCTCCCACGGGCGAATGGCTGGATGTGGCGATTCACTGGTCGCCGGAAAAACGGGAATCAGACTGGGACTTCAACTCGCATATGACGACGGCGGCAAGCATAGAAAAGGATCGCATTGCGATTGCCATGCGCATTCCCTGGAATCAGTGGATTCACGAGCCCCAGAAGGGTGAACGTTGGCGGGTGAACCTATTTCGCTGCGTCGGCCAGGATCCCAATCGCGGTTACCTCGCGTGGCAACCGACAAGGACGCCGCAACCCGGCTTTCATGTGCCCCACGTTTTTGGCTGGTTAGTTTTCAGTTGATAATCGGCCTTCACACCCGGTGCCGCGCCAAACCCTCGGTGATATAAGTTAGATAGCGATGTCGTTCCGCTTCATCAATCTCCACGATTCGCGCTCCAATTAAGTAAGTACAACCTAATTCCGAATCATCTAAACGTTCGTATCTTTCCGGCACGACCAGCATCCGAATCTTTTCCTCTGTTCCGAGATCCAGTCTGACTTCGAGAGTGCAACCGTCCGCCGTGAGGTGACGTCCATTCAAGTGAACACAAGGCACCAGTAATCCCAGACCATTTTCACTAATGTCGCGAGTGTGACCGTTTAGGAAGTGCGTTGGTCTGCTTGAACCGTTGCCGTTGAGTGGCCGAGGTATTGATACCCTGAACATTAGTCGCGCGCGCAGACGTGGCGACTGGCGTCGATCATGGAAATAGATTCTCGCGCGGGAAACTACTGAACGAATTAGTTCCGGCATAGCTGACCTCTTTCCGAAGCGAGGAAGACGATTGATTTGATTGAGAGGGTCAGGCAAGGGTGAACGCGGCGCGTTCGCACCTCATTCTATCCGTTTAATCGCGATTTGGGCAATATTATTTTGGAGCCGGTGGCCGGTTTGAGCTCAGTGTCCGCCTTTGGGCTGCCAACCTAAGGGCAGCTAAAGCTCGAACTCTAACGGGCGACTACTTGGGATTGAGCGGTTTCCCGCCATTATCGGCCTTTTTGATGTTTCCGGTCTGATCCATCCAGAAGGAGAGCTTGCCGGTGTGGCCGTAACGGGTGGGCTCAGCGCTGGCGACGTAACTTTTGCCGTCGGGTGCGACGGTCAGATGAACATTGTAGCCAATCGCCTTGGGATCCCCCGATTCCTTCGCGATTAAGTTGGCCGCAATCAAATCCTGTAGATTGCCCAGGGTCCCTTTATGTTGCTGATTGTAAACCAACTGAACCGCCAGTAAACGCTTGAGCAAGTCCTCGATATCGTTTTCATGTTCTTCAATCAGCGCGTCGAGGAAGAAACGGCGGCCCTTCTTTTTTACTTCGGCCTGATCATCCTCTGTCCCGATGATCCATCCACTGCCTGAACTAATCAGGTTGACCGGCTCAGAAGTAATCTGCGGCGTGCTCTCAGTGACGGGAACCTTTACGAACACAGTCGCAATGTTGCCTTGAATTCGCTCGCCAGTGATTTCGATCTGTTCCGGGACCTGGGAAGCTTTCAGCTCAAAGTCAGGACGCAGGTCTTCCATTTCCTCAGCGGTCAGGCCATCAATTGCCGGTTTGTAAATCGTCATTCCCCATGCGTCTTTGAAGCGATGCTCGCGCATGGCCTTGTAGAATTCGCGCACGACGTCGGATGGGGCGCGTT